>JASHTN010000139.1 GCA_030040525.1 Gammaproteobacteria bacterium
CGGGTCGAGCACTCCGGACCAGTCGCCGGCCATGCGGGCGAGCTCGAGCGCACCCTGCAGCACGAGCACCGCGAGCGCGAGGCACGCGCCGTTGCGCGCGAGCCGCGCGATGCCGCCTGCGGAGTGCGCCAGGCTCCGCCCGAACGCGATCACGAAAAGCGCGGCACCGGCCGATTGCAGCAGCAGCGCGAAGGCCAGCGCCCGCACTGCCACCCACAGCACATCGATCATCGTGCCAGCGTAACGCAGCGCTTAAGTTAATGAGAGAAGCGGCACAATTTCACACACTTGTCATGCGCTCATGCGTTGCGGCACAGCGGCACTTGGGACATGATCGGAGGTCGAAGTCTGCTCAGGGAACGGCATGACACATCCACGCATTTCGCGTCTGGCGGCCATCGCCGGTACAGTTTCCCTCGCCGGTGTCTGCGGGGTCTTCGCCGGCTGCTCGACCAGCACCGACGTGTCTGCGATCGGCAACACTCCCGCCCTCTATTCACACGTTTATGTCACCGCTCAGGCGGTGTGGTTCAACAACAGCGCCACCGCCGGCCCGGACGACGGCGGTTGGGTGAAGTTTCCCCTGTCGACACCCGCGACCGTGGATCTGGTGGCAGATTCCGGCGGCAATTTCGGCAACCTGGTCACGGGACTGCGGCTCGCGCCGGGCACGTACTCGCAGATCCGGCTGATCCCGGTCGATGCGACCACGCCGCTGACCGCTTCCGCGCAGGCGCTCGGCGCCCTTTACAACATGGAAGCCGACTACGTCAATGCGAGCGGCGTGACCGTGCAGGCGCCGCTGCAGATCCTGAACCCCGACAAGGGAATCGGCATCCAGGCCTCGCTCACCGTGCCGATCGGCAACATCGGCGCGGGATTGAGCTCTCTATCCTCGACCGTCAGCACCCCGAGCACGACCCCGGATACCACGT
This sequence comes from Gammaproteobacteria bacterium, assembly GCA_030040525.1. Lineage (GTDB taxonomy): Bacteria > Pseudomonadota > Gammaproteobacteria > Steroidobacterales > Steroidobacteraceae > 13-2-20CM-66-19. The sequence continues at coordinate 936 of JASHTN010000139.1, forward strand.
TCGGCTCAAGCGAGACGACGACGCCGACCACGACCACGGGAAGCACGGGGCTGGGACTCGGCAGCAGCGGCTCGACCACGACGACGATCGCCAATTTCACGTTCAGCTTCGACGGCGCCCGCGACCTCGTCATGTTCACCTACGGCGGCACGACGGGCGTGCTCTACAGCTCGCACGGCAGCGCCTACGACCTGTCGCAGGCCGGCGGCATCACCGGTCAGCTCACGCTCACCAATCTCACCGGCATCACCGGCGCCACGGGACTTCCCGACATCTATGTGAACGCAGAGCTCGTGACCCCGGACAGCTCGCGGCACTACGTGGTCGCGAGCACGCCGGTGAACTCGGACGGCTCCTTCACGCTCTACCCGCTCGCGGTCAACTCCTCGACCTCGAGCCCCGATACCTACGACATCGTCATTCACGGTCCGGGGATCGCCACCATCATCGTCAAGGACATCCAGGTCTTCATGACGTCGAGCCTCGAGTCGCTCGATTCGAATTCCTCGAGCCCGCTCAGCTCGCTGGAGGACGAGACGTCGTCGCTCGGCAGCAGTACGACTGCGACGACGTCGGGCACGACGACCACGTCGGGCACATCGGACCTGAGTCTGTTCGGCTCGACGTCCGCGACCTCCACCACGACGAGTACCGGGACCAATGTCATCACGCCGCAGAACCTGGTGTCGATCGGCACGCTGATCCCGCGCCAGGCAACCAGCTATGTGGCGAACATCACGACCTCGACCACCGCACCGCTACCTGCCGGCGCCGAGGTGGCCTTCTACCAGACGCTGCCCGGCTCGGGCGAGCTTCCGTACGTGATCGAGCGCAGCCCCATCGATCCCATCAATCAGGTGCTCGCGACCCCGCAGCAGCTCTCGACCGGCACCGTGGACTCGGGAACATTCAACAACGCGAACACCACCGACACCGCCGACACCACCGACACCGTCGATACCACCACGGAGACCAACACCAGCGGCACCCTCGTCACGGTCGTGAGCGCCTCGCCCAAGGAGGGCACCGGCAGCTACCAGGTTGCAGGCGATGCGCCGTTCTACGCCTACGGTGCGCTCGGGACCGAGGTGTCGATGCCCGCCAGCGCGGCCTCCGCCAGCGTCACGACTCCTGTGCAGGAAGTCAGCGTGGGTGCGCTCTCGCTCGCGAGCGGCAACAACCCGGTCACGATCGATGTGGAGGTGAAGGAAGCGACGCCGGGCAAGTACAACGCGGGCGAGGTCCTGATCGGCACCAACGGGCAGCTGGTGGCAGCGGCCTCGCTGACCGCGGCGCTGCAGGGCGGCGGCGGGACCGTCGTGCTCGACAAGGTGCCGGGCGGAACCCCCGAATCGGTCTACTACGTGACGGTCGTGGCCTGGAACTCCGCCAATCCGGCGGCGACCTTCACGCGACAATGGGCCGAGACTGCTCTGAATCTCACCAGCACCGGGTCCGCCAGCCTGCAGCTGACCCTCGACTAGACCACCCGGGCGGGAAACGGGCACACCGGCTACACTTGGCGCCCTTTCAGGTCGTGAGTTTCAGCAAGTCACTGTAATTACAGTGAACGCCGGGAGCGTCGGCCCCTCTAAGGGACCGATACACCCGCCAGCAAGGCGTTTTGAAGGGGATACATCGGATGCGAGTGGTTGGCAGCCGCCTCACATGGCGGTTCAAGTGGTCGTGCGCCCTGGTCCTGGGATTGACGGCTCTGCTGGCCGGATGCGGCACGAGCAACAACATCATCTACGGCACGCCCGTCATCACCATGGGCGATGTGAATGGGGACTTCACCAGCTATATCGTCGACATCGACGAGATCACGTTCACACGCAGCGACGGGCTCGTGGTCGAGCCGCTGTCCACCGCCGAGCAGGTGGACCTCGCGAAACTCACCAACCTGACGGAACTGCTCGAGGCGCCGGCCTTCCCGTACGGCACCTATACCTCCATGACGCTGACACTCGACTACTCGGCGCCCTACATCTCCATCGAGGCCGGCGGGTACATCCAGACCGTCTCGCCGCTCGATACCAGCGGCGACGCGATGAGCACCCAAGCGGTGACCGTCAACTTCGATCCGCAGCACCCGCTAGTCATCACCCCGAACGAGTCGACGGCGTTTACGATCGAGATCGATCTGGCGGCCATGAACACCCTGCACCTGTCAGCCAGCCCGGTCACGGCGACCGTGCAGCCGTTCCTGTCGGCTTCAGTGGTTCCCGTAGCCGCGACGGGCACGCTGCGCGCCCGCGGCCTGGTGGTCGCCACGGAACCCTCCTCCGGTTACTACATCATGAACATCCGGCCGTTCGCCGACCTGGTGTCGGCCCTCGGTGCGCTCACCGTGAACACGAGCGCCACGACCTACTTCAACATCAACGGCAACGTGTTCGTCGGCAACGCGGGCCTCAAGTTCATGGATACCCCCAACATCACCAACACGCCGGCGGTGGCCTACGGCACGCTCGATAACCTCGCGGACATCACACCCACCTTCAACGCCACTGCCGTTTACGTCGGCTCGAGCGAGGAGAGTACGATCGCCGACTACGTGACCGGAACGGTGAGCGCAATCAGCGGCGGCACCCTCACGCTCGCGGGGGCGAGCTACCTGAATCGTTACGGCGAGCTGTACTACTACGAAGCGGTGCCGGTGCTCATCGGCCCGGACACGTATATCTTCGAGGACGGCGTCGCAGCCGCGGGACTCCATCAGGCGTCCGTCTCGGTCGGCCAGCAGATCACCGTCGGCGGCCAGGCAACCACGAACTCCTCGACCGGCGCCCTCGAGTCGCTCGACACCACCACCTCCTCGGGCGGCCTGGTGCGGCTGCAGCCGACCCAGCTATGGGGCACGCTCAACTCCGCCACCACCGGCAGCATCTCGCTCGACCTGCTGTCGATCGATAATTACGAGCCGGGGATCTTCCACTTCGCCGGCACCGGCAGCAGCGCTGCCGATGACGCCGTATCGACCAGCTACCTCATCGACACCGGCGCGCTGAATGAGAGCGCGCTGCCTGCGGGCACGCTGCTCCAGGTGAACGGGCTGGTGACGCCGCTCGGCACGGCGCCGCCGGATTTCACGGCCACCTCGATAACTCAGGCAAGCGCGGTGCCGTCCACATTGGTGCTCGAGTTCGGCAACGGCGCCGGTTACCCAAAGCCGTTCCTGTCGCTCTCGAGCGCCGGCATCGTGGTCGATCTGGGGCGCACCGACTCCATCCACTACATTCAGACCGGCCCAACCCGGATCGACCTGACACAGCAGGCGGAGATGCCCACCATCACATTCGCTTCCGGCACCACGTTGATCCTGGCGGTCGGTACCGCCACCTCGGTGATCGACACATTCAACGAGCCGGCCAGCTTTATCGGCGAGATACGCAGTTTCGAGGCTGACGGCGATCTGGTCTATCGGCTGGTGTGCGTGGGGCAGTACGACGCCGCGACGAACACCTTTGTGGCAACCAAAGTCGACGTTGCATTCGAAGAGTCGTCGTGAGCGCCGCACTCCGGTAGCCCATGCCCTGGAAGCGGCGTCCGTTCCGCGGCAGCAAGCTGTCGCGCGCCCTCACCATCGCCGACCTGCGCGAGCTGGCGCGACGGCGGGTGCCGCACTTCGTGTTCGAGTACGTGGAAGGCGGGGCGGAGGACGAGGCGACGCTGCGCGGCAACCGCGCGGCCTTCGAGCGGCTGCGCCTCGTGCCGCACACTCTCATCGACACCTCGGCGCGGCACCTGCGCACCACGATTCTCGGGCGAGCGGCTAATGCGCCGCTGGTGATCGCGCCCACCGGGCTCAACAACATGCTGCACCCGGAGGGCGACATCGGGCTGGCGCGCGCCGCGGCCAGGCTGGGCATTCCCTACACGCTGAGCTCGCTCTCGACCACGCGCCTCGAGGAGGTGGCGGCACGAGCCGGTGGGCGGCTGTGGATGCAGCTGTACGTCATGAAGGAGCGCGCCATTGCGCGCGACATCATGCAGCGCGCCGCGGCCGCCGGCTACGAGGCGCTGGTCTTCACCACGGATGCCAACGTCTGGGGCAGCCGCGAGTGGGATCAGCGCAACTACCGCTCCCCGGGCAGACCGACGCTGCGCACCGCGCTCGACAGCCTGCGTCATCCGCGCTGGCTGATCGAGGTGCTCGGCCGCAACGGCGTGCCGCGTTTCCGCAACCTGGAGCGCTTCCTGCCCCCGGGCGGCGCGTCCGCCGTGGGCGGCAGCACCATCCTGCCGAGGATGTTCGAGGCGACCATCACCTGGAACGACATCGCCTGGATTCGCGACTACTGGAAGAGCAAGCTGCTCATCAAGGGCGTGCTCAATGTTGCCGACGCGGAGCGCGCACTCGCGCTCGGGTGCGACGGAATCGTGGTTACCAACCACGGCGGCCGGCAGCTCGATCACTGCGTGGCGCCGATCGAGGTGCTGCCGGAGATCGCCGCCGCGGTCGGCGGCCGCCTGTCGATCGTCATCGACAGCGGCTTCCGGCGCGGCACCGATATCCTCAAGGCGCTGGCGCTCGGCGCCGAGGCGGTGCAGCTTGGACGGGCGATGGTCTACGGCCTGGGCGCCGGCGGCTCGGCGGGCGTCGACCGCGCGCTGCAGATCCTCACCACTGAGTTGCACCGGGACCTCGGGCTCATCGGCTGCAACTCGGTCACCGAGCTCGGCGCACAGCACGTACGCCACGTTTGACCCCAGCCCCGGCGCGCGCCGGCCCGTGCACCCGCCGCCAGCGGCCCCGGCGCCTTCCAGCCCTCTCAGCGTTCGGGCGACTTGAGCAGCTCCTCGAGATACTGCTTCCACAGTGCAGCCACGGTATGCGAGCCGTGACCGCGCGTCTGATCGCTGTAGGGAATGACGATCGCGCGGCCGTGGGGCACGCGGCCGATCTCGCGCTCGAGGATGCCGAGCTCGGGCGGATTCACCAGGTCGTCGGCGCTGTTGACCGCGAGCAGCGGCGCCTCGATCCGCGACAGGCCCGGCCCCGGATCGTAATCGCGCGAAGCCTCGAACGCGTACAGCACGTCGTTGGCGTCCTCGACCCCCAGCCCCTTGTCGACGTAGGCATCGATCACCTCATCGGCCCTCGCCGGCGTTGGCGCCTCCTGCTGGCGCAGCACGGGATTGCTGCTCACGAGCCAGATCATCTCGAGCGCGGTACGGAGCGAGGGCGGCTGGCTGCGATAGTTGCCGCCGTCCCAGGCCGGATCGTTGCGGATCGCGTCGATCACGATGCGCCGGAACACGCGGTTGCGTCCGGAGATCTGGGTTGGCAGCGAGCCGAGCGGCATCAGGGCGTCCATGAACTCCGGGTGCGCCTCGCCCCACATCCAGCTCTGCATGCCGCCCATCGAGGTGCCCATGACGAGCCGCGCGTGGTTCACCTTCAGCCCCTGCGTCAGGAGCAGGAACTGCGCCTGCACCATGTCGTGGTAGCCGTAGTGCGGAAAGTGCGCGCGCAGGCCGTCGCTCGGCTTGCTCGACTTGCCGTGCCCGATTCCATCGGGCAGCACGATGAAGTAGCGCGCAGCATCGAGCGGCTCGCCGGGGCCGAATAACTCGCCGGCAAATATCGGTTGGAAAAAACTGGCGCCGCTGCCGGTGGTGCCGTGCAGGATGAGGACCGCGTTGCGCACCACGCCGTGGGCATCGCGCCGCGGAGCGCCGAGCGTGTAGTAGTGGATGCGCAGCTGCGGCAGCGCCTCGCCCGAGGCGAACCTGAAGTCGCGGATGACGTAGTCGCCGGCGGCGGGCTTCGGGTAGTCGGCCCCGAGCGCCGCCCCGCCGAGCCAGGCCGCCGCCGCGAGCAGCGCGGCCGCCGC
>JASHTN010000140.1 GCA_030040525.1 Gammaproteobacteria bacterium
CGCGAGGCGCGCGACGAGCTGCTCGGCCGCATCGTGGGCAGCGGCCGTCCCGGCGGCGGCGAGCAGCGGCGCGCCGCGGCCGGCATAATGCGTCGCGACCGGAAAGCTCGTGCCCGGCGCGCTGACGAGCGGCGCGCCGCCCAGTAGCTGCGCCACCGCCGCACCGTCGAGCGTCGCCGACATCACCAGGATCCGCAGCGCCGGCGCGAGCTGGGAGCGCGCATCCAGACACAGCGCGAGCCCCAGGTCGGCCTCGAGGCTGCGCTCGTGGAACTCATCGAACAGCACCGCCGCAACCCCGTCGAGCGCCGGGTCGTGCTGCAGCATGCGCGTCAGGACGCCCTGCGTCACGACCTCGATGCGCGTGCCGCGCGAGACGCGCGTATCGAGCCGCATACGGTAGCCGACGGTGGCGCCGACCTCCTCAGCGAGGGTCGCCGCCATGCGCTGCGCCACGGCGCGGGCGGCAATGCGCCGCGGCTCGAGCATGATGAGGCGCTTGCCCCTCGCCCAGTCCTCGCCGAGCAGCGCGAGGGGCACCACCGTGCTCTTGCCTGCGCCGGTTGGCGCCTCGAGCACGGCCGAGCCGTGCCTGCCGAGCGCCGCGCGCAGCGCCGGCAGCGCCGCCTCGACCGGCAATCCGGAGCTCACCAGATGCGGACGCGCTCCGCGGGCGGCAGGTAGAGCTTGTCGCCCGGCTTGACATCGAAGGCCCGATACCAGGCGTCGATGTTGCGCACCACGCCGTTGACGCGGAACGGCGGCGGACTGTGGGGGTTGCTCATCACCAGGGTGCGCAGCTGCTCATCGCGCGTCAGGGTGCGCCACACCTGCGCCCAGGCCAGGAAGTAGCGCTGGTCGCCGCTCAGGCCGTCGAGCACCGGTGCCCTGCGGCCCTTGAGTGAGCGGTGATACGCCACGTACGCGATCGACAGGCCGCCGAGATCGCCGATGTTCTCCCCGAGCGTCAGCCGCCCGTTGATGTTGAGTCCGGGCAGCACCGTGTAGCCGTCATACTGCGTGGCCAGGCTGTCGGTGAGTGCTTTGAAGGCCTTGGTGTCCTCGGGCAGCCACCAGGTGCGCAACACCCCGCGGGCGTCCGACTTCGAGCCCTGGTCGTCGAACCCGTGGCCCATCTCGTGGCCGATCACTCCGCCGATGCCGCCGTAGTTGACGGCCGCGTCCGCGCTCGGATCGAAGAACGGCGGCTGCAGGATGGCGGCCGGGAACACCACCTCGTTGAATGTCGGGTTGTAGTAAGCATTGATGGTCTGCGGCGTCATGCCCCACTCGCCGCGGTCGGTGGGCTCGCCCATGCGCTTCACCTGACGGTTCCAGTCGAACACCGCGGCCCGCTCCATGTTGCCGAAGGCGTCGCCCTTGACGATCTCGAGAGCGGAATAGTCGCGCCAGCTGTCGGGATAGCCGATCTTCGGGTGGAAGGCCGCGAGCTTCTCCAGCGCCAGCGTCTTCGTCGCCGCTGTCATCCACGGCAGGTCCTGGATGTGCTCCCGGTACGAGGCACGCAGGTTCTCGACCAGCTCGAGCATCTTGCGCTTCGACTCGGGGGGAAAGTAACGCTGTACGTACAGCTCCCCGGCCGCCTCGCCCAGGTCGAGATCGACGGCCGCCACCGCGCGCTTCCAGCGGTCACGCTGCTGCTGCTGGCCGTTGAGCGTGCGGCCGTAGAAATCGAACACTTCGTCGTCGAAGGCCTTGGGCAGCACTTCGGCGACGCCCACCAGGTAGTGGTACCTGAAGTAGGGGCGCCAGCGCTCGACCGGCACGCTCAGGAACAGCCGTTCGAGCCCCTGCACCGCATCGAGCTCGCGTACCACGAACTGCGGCTGGCCGGAGAGCCCGTCAGCACTCAGCAGCTCTGCCCAGGCGAACTCGGGGTCGAGCTGATCGAGCTCGGCGCGGGTCCTGAGGTTGTAGGTGAGGTCGCGCTCGCGCCGCTTGGCGACCGGCCAGTGGAGTCTCGCGATCTGCATCTCGAGGTCGAGGATCGAGCGCGCCTCGTTGGCCGAGTCGCTGTCGCCGGCGAGCTCGAGCAACCGCGCCACGTGTGCCTGGTATTTGGCGCGCAGCCCGGCGTACACCGCATCGTCTTTCAGATAGTAATCGCGGTCGGGCATGCCGAGTCCGCTCTGCGTGATGGCGACGATGTAGCGGTCCGGGTCCTTCTGGTCGGTCGTCATCAGCACGCGCAGCGGCGCTTTGAGCTCGAGATCGGGCCGACCCATGAGCACTGCCAGGTCCGCATGGGTGCGCGCCGCTGCGATCGCCTCGAGTGCCGGCTGGGCCGGCTTCACTCCCAGATTCTCGATGGCCGCGGTATCGAGATATGCGCGGTAATAGTCGCCGACCTTCTGCTCGATGCTGCCCGCCGGCGCGTCCACAGGGAGCGCCTCGATGATGCCGCGCAGCTGCGCCTGGGTGCGCTCCTGCAGCTCGGGGAAGGAGCCCCACGAGGTACGGTCGGGCGGGATGTGGTGGGTATCGAGCCAGTGGCCGTTGGCGTAGCGGTAGAAGTCGTCGCCCGGCCTGACACTCAGGTCGCGCGCGGCGAGGTCGATGCCGAAGTCGCCGATCTGCGGGTGTGCCGGCCTGGCCGACGCCGGGACGGCCACGGCTCCGGGGGTTGCTGCCCCGGCCAGCACCGCCAGCGCTGCGATTGCACCCGCCGCCATCTTTGCCGATACCTCATTCACTGCTGCCTCCCCCAATGACGCCAGACACCAAACGCAAATACGAGCCACCCGGCCACCAGCAGCACCCCGCCGATCGGCGGCAGCCGCTCGAGCCAGCGCGGAGCACCGAGCGCCAGCGCGTAGAGACCCCCGCAGAACGCGAGAATTCCGGCAGTGATGAGCGCAGCGGCGAGCCGCAGCAACCGCGCATCGAGGAGGCGCAGCACGAGCCCGACGCCCAGCAGTCCCGGCGCCTGGTAGAACTGGTAGTGCAGCGCGGTCTGGTACAGCAGCCAGTAGTCGCCCGCGAGCCGCCCGCGCATCGCGTGCATGCCAACGCCGCCCAGCGCCACGCCCAGCGCGAGCAGCATGCCCGCGACAACCAGCGTCAGGCGGCTACTCACCGCGGTGGTCGAGCAGCGGCTTGATCAGGTCGAGGGGCAGCGGGAAGACGAGCAGCTGCGTGCGCTCGTGGGCGATGTCGGCGAGCGTCTGCAGGTAGCGCAGCTGGAGCGCAGCCGGCTGGCGCGCCAGGTTCTGCGCCGCCTCGACCAGGGTCTGCGCCGCCTGTTTCTCACCCTCGGCGTTGATGATCTTGGCGCGGCGGGTGCGCTCGGCCTCCGCCTGCTTGGCCATCGCCCGCACCATGGTCTCGTCGAGATCCACGTCCTTGATCTCGACCGTCGAGACCTTGATGCCCCAGGCCTCGGTGCTCTGGTCGAGGATGCGCTGCAGGTCGGTGTTGAGCTTCTCGCGCTGCGACAGCAGGTCGTCCATCTCATGCTGGCCGACCACCGAGCGCAGGGTGGTCTGCGCGACCTGGCTGGTGGCGTCGTAGGCGTTCGCCACCTGGATGATGGCCTTGCCGGGGTCGACGATGCGGAAGTAGACGACCGCATTCACTTTCACCGACACGTTGTCGCGCGTGATCACGTCCTGCTTGGGCACACTCAGCACGATGACGCGCAGATCCACCTTGCGCATGCGCTGCACGATCGGCCAGACGAAAATGAGCCCGGGGCCGCGGATCCCCACGAACCGGCCGAGCTGGAAGATCACGGAGCGCTCGTACTCGTTCAGCACGTGCAGCGAGCTGAAGAGCAGCACCAGGATCAGGATGATGACGGCGATCACGTACGGCATGCCAGACCCCGCTTTCTCACTGCGGCTCCACCCACAATGTTAGACCTTCCACCTTGACGATGCGCGCGCTGTCGCCCGCGCGCAGCGCAACGCTGCTGCGCGCGTTCCACAGCTCGCCGCTGTAGCGCACCTGGCCGCGCCCGCTGAAGTCCGCAACCACCTCGGCCGGCGCACCGATCATGGCCTCCCGGCCCGTGGCGACCGGATGGCGCAGCGAACGGGTGGCGAGATACACGATAGCAAGAATCAGCGCGCCGCCGACGGTGGCGAGCGCGGCGATCAGCGGACGCGCGACGTTCATGCCGGGCACGTCACTGTCGAACAGGATGAGCGAGCCGATGATGAACGCAATCAGACCCCCCAGACCCAGCGAGCCATACGTCGGGAAGAAGAACTCGGCGATGATCATCGCCGTGCCGAGCACGATGAGCGCCAGGCCCGCGTAGTTCACCGACAGGATCTGGAAGGCGAACAGCGCGACCAGCAGGCAGATCGAGCCCGCCACCCCGGGCAGCACCGCGCCGGGATTGTAGCCCTCGAGCAGCAGTCCCCAGATGCCGATCAGCATCAGCCCGTAGGCAACGGTCGGGTTGGTGATCACCGCCAGCAGCTGGGTGCGCCAGTCCGGCCTCATCACCACAGTGGCGAGGTTGCGCGTCTCCAGATGCACGCTGCGGTCGCCGATGCGCACCACGCGGCCGTCGATCTGTGCGAGCAGCGCCGGAAGATCGGGCGCAATCACCTCGATCACCCGCTGGTGCAGCGCGGCGCTCGCCGGCAGGCTCGCCGCCCCGCGCACCGCCAGCTCGGCCCAGTCGGCGTTGCGGCCACGCAGCTCGGCGAGTCCGCGGATGTAGGCGACCGCATCGTTGACGACCTTG
>JASHTN010000141.1 GCA_030040525.1 Gammaproteobacteria bacterium
GACGCGCGAGGTGAGCGAGGCCCAAGTCGAGCGGGATCGCCTGACACGCGACCTGCGCTCGGCGGAGCTCTCGGTCGGCAAGGCGCGCGAGGCCTTGAGCGAGGTGCGCCGGCAGCGCGCCGAGCACGCCGCGCAGCGCGCCGCGCTCGAGACCGAGCAGCATGACCGCGAGGCGGAGCTCGATCGCAATCGCGCGACTCTCGCCGGGGAGCTGCGCGCCGCCTACCTGATCGGCCGCCAGGAGCCGCTCAAGCTGCTCCTCAACCAGGAGGACCCGGCGCGCGCCGGGCGCATGTTCGTCTACTACGGCTACTTCGGCCGGGCGCGCGCCGGGGAGATCAAGCTCATCGAGGACGACGTGCAGCGCATCGCAGAGCTCGAGAAGCAGGTCGACGCCGAGGATGCCGAGCTGGCGCTGCTCGAGACGCAGCAACGCGCACGGCTCGACGACCTCGAGCGGTCGCGCCAGCAGCGCTCGCAGGCCCTCGCCGGGCTCGAGGCCGAAGCGCACACGCGCGCGCAGAACCTCGAGCGGCTGCGCTCTCAGCAGGCCGGGCTCGAGAAGCTCGTGCGCGAGCTGCGTGCCGCCGTCGCTCGCTATCCGCTCGAGGCGAACGATGCCTTCACAAGGCTGCGCGGCCAGCTCGCCTGGCCGGTGAGCGGGCGACTGGTGGCGCGCTTCGGGGAGGCGCGCGCGGGCGGCGTGCTTTGGGACGGAGTGCTGGTCGCCACCGAGCGCGGCGCGCCGGTCAAGGCCGTGTGTGACGGACGGGTGATCTACGCCGACTGGCTGCCGGGGCTCGGGCTTCTCACCATCATCGATCACGGCGACGGGTACCTGAGCCTCTACGGCCACAACGAGCGGCTCTACAAGGCCGTCGGCGAGCACGTGGCCGCCGGGGACACCATTGCCGCGGCCGGCGACAGCGGCGGCAGCAGCCGCCCGGAGCTGTATTTCGAGATCCGCAAGGGCGGCAAGCCGGTCGATCCCCGGCCCTGGTTCAAGGCCCCGGACCCCTAGCCGGACCCCGCATTCCGCAGCTCCCGAGGGGCCCCCGGGGTCCCCGTCACACCCCCGCCGGCGGCGGCGCTCCGGCGGATGTGACTGCCGTCAACGTTTTGCGCGTTGCCGTGGCGGGCAGCCCGCGGATTCGCCAACTTGCGCAAGGACGCTGCCACGACATAAGAGCAATGGTGGCAGGGCGAGAACCGCAATTTTCCGGGCGAGATCGGCGACTGATGAGCGCGCCCCAGACAACCGACCCTGCGGCCGGACAGCCCGTGTTCCGGGTGGAGCCCTATGCGCGGCTGGTGCGCTCGCTGCTGCCGCGCGCCTCCAGTATTGCCATGTTCGGGCCGACCGGGGAGCTCATGTGGTCGTCCGAGACCATGACCGGGCCCGACCTCATGAACGTGGTGGACGACGCGCTCACCGCCGCGCGCACCAATCCCGGCAGCAGCGGCCAGTTGCGCCTGCTTGCCGGCAGCCAGCCGGTCTACCTGTGTCCAATGCGCGATGACGCCGCGCAGCTGCTCGGCGTGGTGGCGGTCGTATGCCGGCCGAGCGAGCCCCACGACAAAAAGCCGCAGGATTTTACCTTCGCGCACTCGCTGCTGGCGCCGGCGCTCGAGTGCCTGCGCCGCGAGCTGGTGACGCATGCCACCATCGCCGACCTCAACACCGTCGTCAGCGAGCTGAACCGCGACCTGGGACTGCTGCTCACCCACGGGGCCAGCGAGCAGAGCGCCGCGGCGGCCGACGGCGGCGGTGATCTGCAGCTGCTGCTGCAGCAGACCGTCGAGCACCTGCGCGCGCTCACCGGCGCGCTGCTGGTGCCCGAGAAGAATCTGACCCTGCTGCGCTCGGCCGGCAGCACCGCGCCCGATGCGCGCTTTCTGACCCGCGCGCACCGCAAGCTGCTCAGCCTCGCCGAGGGGCGGCGCGAGCCGCTCATCATCAACGAGATCTCGGTCGCCGCTGCCGATACTTACCCGTACCGGGTGCTGTGCTGCGCGCTGCGCTCGCGCGCCGGGCGCAGCCTGGGCGTGCTCGCCCTGCTGCGCGACGAGAGCGCCGAGCACTTCACCGAGCGCGACGCCCACATCGCGCAGATCCTGGCGCGCAAGTCGCTGGACATCATCGAGAGCAGCTACGACGCCTTGAGCGGCCTGTATACGCGTCCGGCGTTCGAGCGGCGCGTGAGCGCCGTGTTCTCCGACCCGAAGGGGCGGCAGCGCTGGTGCGCGCTCTACATCGACGTCGACCAGCTGCATGTCGTCAACGAGAAAGCCGGAATGCACGTCGGCGACGCCGTGCTCGGCCAGATCGGCGAGCTGGTGCGCAGCCGCCTGCCTCCCGGCGCCTTCGGCGCGCGCATCTCCGGTGATCGTTTCGCGGTGCTGTTGCCCGCTCAGGTGCCGGACGCGGAGCGCTTCGCGCAGGCACTGCGGACCGGAGCCGAGCAGCTGACGGCGGTGCCCGGCGACACCCGCGCGCCGATCTCGATCAGCGTCGGCGTGGCGTTGCTCGACGGCAATGCCGCGGAGCTCGCGCACGTGCTGGCAGCCGCCGAGACCGCCTGCAAGGCAGCCAAGGATCGTGGCCGCAACCGCGTCGAGGTTTATCAGTCGAGCGATGCGAGCATCGTGCGCCGCTATGCGGACATCAGCGTCGCCGGTCAGCTGCGCGAAGCGATCGATGCGGGGCGGCTGCGCCTCGATGCGCAGCTCATCCTGCCGTTCGCCGCTGCCGACAACGCCCGGCCGCACTACGAGCTGCTGCTGCGCATGATCGGCGACGACGGCCAGACCATGGGACCGGACAGCTTTCTCTCCGCCGCGACCCGCTACCAGCTGATGCCGGTGATCGACCGCTGGGTGGTCAACCACGTCATCGAGGCGCTGCGGCCGCGCTTGCACGTGCTCGCGGGCAAGGCGCTCGGCTTTACCATCAACTTCTCGGGCCAGTCGCTCAACGACGAGACCTTCGCGAATTTCCTCATCGAGCGCATCGGCGCCAGCGGCCTGCCCCCGGACCTGCTGTGCTTCGAGCTCACCGAGAACGCCACCGTGCAGAACCTGACACGCGCCGAGGCGCTGATGCGCCGCCTGCGCAAGCTCGGCTGCGGCGTGGCGCTCGATGATTTCGGCACCGGACTCTCGTCGCTCTCGTGCCTGCGCCAGCTCCCCGTCACCATGCTCAAGATCGACGGCAGCTTCGTGCGCGACGTGCTGCACGATTCGCGCGCCGAATCCATGGTGCGCGCGATCGCACAGCTCGCCCGCAGCATGTCGATCATCACCGTCGCCGAGTACATCGAGACGGAGGAGATCGGCGACCGCGTGGCCGAGCTCGGGGTCGACTACGGCCAGGGCTTTGCGATCGGCAAGCCCCTGCCGCTCGCCGAGCTGCTCGCAGAGATTCCGCTCGCGGATGTGTCCGCGACCGAGCGCGGGCAGCGCGGCGATGCGGCAGGCGATGCGGCGGGCGATGCGGCGGGCGATGCGGCGAGCGTTGCGGCGGCCGCTGCAGGCCGCGTCCCCGAGGTGCGCTCATCCTCAGGGGTGCCCGATGAGGGCATGATCTGGGCACCCGCCGGCGCCGCCGAGGCGCACCCCGACGCCCCGCGCTCCCGCGACCCTGGCGCCGCGGTGCAGGCGCAGACGCCGGTCCTGAGCGCCGCACTCTTCGAGGAGTCGGACCCGGATGCCGTGACCTGCGAGTCCGTGGTGCTGGAGAGCCCCGAAGGCGAGAGCCTCGAGACGAGCGACGCCGCGGCAATCGACGGCGACCGCGCGGCCACGAACGGCACGGCGGGCGATGAGACGGGCGTCTACGGGGCCTTGGGGGATGAGGCGCTGAGTGATGTCGCGCTGAACGACGACGTGCTCGATGACGACATGCTGAATCAGGTCGCGCTGAATGGCGATCGGCCGAGTGAGGACGGGAGCGGCGATGCCGACGCCGAGATTCTCGACGCCCTCGACCAGGTCGCCGCGAGCGCCGCTGCGGAAGCGCTGGCCGCGGCGGCTTCCCCGGCCGCGCGCGAGAGCGCCGCGAACACCTCCGATGTGAAGACCGCCGATGCCACCACCGACGATGCGGCCACCGACGTGCAGCCGGAGCTCGTGGTGTGGTACGCGGGCGCTGCGCCGTGAGGCGGTGAGAGGAACTTTCAGCCCATGCACCCCCGCCCGCGCACGTTCCTCACTCTCATCGCCGGGGCGGCGCTTGGCTTCGGCGGCGCAATGGCCACCGGGGTGCTCGCCGAGCGCGGCGGCGAGGCAGCGCGGCCGGCGTCGCAGCCTGTGCTGCCGTGGGAGGAGGCGAGCCTTTTCGCCGAAGTCTACGCGCGCATCAAGCGCGAGTACGTGCGGGACATCGACGATCACACGCTGATGGAAAAGGCCCTGCGCGGGATGGTGGCAGGGCTCGATCCGCATTCCGCCTACCTCGACAGCGAGGAGTTCGAGGAGATACGGCTGAGCACCATGGGGTCCTATCCCGGCGTCGGCATCGAGGTCGCCCCCGCCGATGGGACGGTCAAGATCCTGCACACGTTTGAGAACTCCCCCGCGCAGCGCGCGGGCCTGCGCCCGGACGATGAGATCGTGCAGATCGACGGCGCGGAGGTCGGCGCGGACCTGACCGGTGCGATTGCGCGGCTGCGCGGCCCCTCGGGCAGCACGGTGAAGCTGACCATCCGGCGCTCGGGTGTGGCGGGCCCGATGGAGTTTCCGCTGCGGCGCGCCGAGGTCGAGGTGAGCAGTGTCAGTGCGCAGACGCTCGAGCCTGGCCTCGGCTACGTGCGGATCACGACCTTCAGTGAGACGACCCCGGAGGATCTGAGACAGGCGATTACTGAGCTAAAACGAGACAATATCGCTGGATTGAAGGGTCTCATACTCGATTTAAGAGACAATCCAGGCGGCGTACTCGAGTCCGGCGTGGCCGTCACGGATGACTTCCTCGAGCGAGGCGTGATCGTCACGGCCGACGGGCGTACCCCCGAGGCGCGCTTCGAGATGGATGCCACTCCCGGGGACCTGATCGACGGCGCCCCGCTGGTCGTGCTGGTCAACGGAGGCACGGCGTCGGCCTCCGAGATCGTGGCCGGAGCCCTCAAGGATCACGCCCGGGCCGTTCTCATCGGGAGCCGCACCTACGGCAAGGGCTCCGTGCAGACCGTCATGCCGCTCACCCACGGCGGCGCGATCAAGCTCACGACGTCGCTGTATTTCACGCCCTCGGGAGCCTCGATCCAGGGCCGCGGTATCGTGCCGGACATCGTGGAGAAGGAGGCCGCCGCAGCCGCCGCCCCTGCGGGCGAGGGTGAGGCTTCGCGGGTGCTGCGCGACCCCGAGGTGCAGGTCGGCCTCGATACCCTCAAGCACCGCGCCCCGAGCCGCGACCGGGCGGCCCGGGTGCTCGCCGCCCGGCTGCTCGTGCCCTGAAGCTACCCGCGCACCCGCGCGCGCCCCACGGGGTGCCCGGGCGCCGGCGTCCCCTTCCCGCTATTCTGCCGCGCCATGTTGCCCTGGCTCATCGATCTCGTGCTGCACCTCGACCGGCACCTGGTGGAGCTGCTCTCACGCTATGAGCTGTGGATCTACCCGATCCTCTTCGCCGTCATCTTTGCCGAGACGGGACTCGTCGTGACGCCGTTCCTCCCGGGGGACTCGCTGCTGTTCGCGGTCGGCGCGCTGGCGGCGGTGGACTCGAGCGGCACGCTGCGGGCGCCGCTGGCGAGCGTCACGCTGGCCTGCGCCGCGGTGCTCGGCAACATGGTGAATTACAGCGTCGGGCGGGCCGTCGGTCCGCCCGCCTTCAGCGGCCGCTACCGCCTGCTCAAGGTCAAGTACCTCGAGCGCACCGAGGAGTTCTTCCGCCGCCACGGCGGGCTCGCGATCGTGCTCTCGCGCTTCATACCGATCATCCGCACCTGCGCACCCTTCGTGGCAGGCGTCGGCCGCATGCCCTACGGCCGGTTCTTCGCCTACAACCTCGCCGGTGGGTGCGCCTGGGTGCTGCTGTTCATCTGGGGCGGCTATCTCTT
>JASHTN010000142.1 GCA_030040525.1 Gammaproteobacteria bacterium
CATGAATCAAAGATCTACGCTCACAGCGGGCCCACGCGCCTGCCTTCTGCTCTCGGTTATGGCGGCGATCATCAGTGATCCGCTCGCCGGGGCCGACGGAGTGCACGCGATCAGGCTGCCGGGCGGCGAGGGCGCCGCGGTCGTGGCTCGCAAGTGCAGCGTGTGTCATACGCTCGACAAGGTCGTGAAGCAGCGGCGCACCAAGGCTGAATGGACTGCTCTGCTGAAGTTCATGGTTGTGCAGGGCCTCGATATCTCGGCAGAAGAGCAGCGGAGCGTACTACGGTACCTAACAGTCAATTTCGGCAGAGCGGTTGGCGACAGAGATGACCAGGGCGCGGACGGCGCCAGACGAGCTGAGAGACCGCAGGCGCAATGAAAGAGATCACGCGACGCGATGTCCTCAAGCAGGCTGCAGGTGCGGCCCTCGCAGTTACCGCAGGCTCTCCCTGGGCGTCATCGGCGCCATCGCAGGGGTCGGCTCCCGGAGCTGCACGCCGACAGACCGCGCGACCGAAGAAGATCCTCATCGCAGGCGGGGGACTAGCAGGGCTTTGCGGCGGATATGAGCTGATGATGCGTGGCCATGAGGTTGTTGTGCTGGAGGCCGCAGGCCGGACTGGCGGGCACGTGAAGACACTACACGGGCCGTTGCAGGACGGTTTGTACGCCGACGTCGGCGCTGAGCATTTCAATGAAAACGGTTACGATCGCTGCTGGAGCTATATCCGCGAGCTCGATCTAACGCCGCTTTTCTGCCACGACCAGGAAAACTTGATCCAATTCATCAAGGGCGACAGGTATACCACGGAGCAGCTACACGATCGACGCATTCTCGAGGCGATCGGATACAACCGTCGCGAGGTCGATTATCTGGCGGAGCACTTTCGGGACCTGAAACAGCTGTATGTCGCTCCGTACCTGGACCGTTTCACGGATGTGTATCAACCTGCCAAGGCGGGCCTGAACGAGCTCGATCAGCTCACATTCACTGAGTTCTTGAAACGCGAGGGTGCCTCGGCGAGGGCGGTTGATCAGTACGCCGAGGGCGGTTCCGCTCTGGCTGTCATCTGGCACTACGCGATTCTCAGGAGTCGGGGTGTTCCTGAGCCGCCTCTAAGAACCTATCGGCTTCAGGGCGGCAATCAGCTTCTGCCCGACACCTTTGCACGTAAACTCGGCGAGCGTGTTCACCTCAATGCTCCAGTAATCGCGATCGAGAGGGGTAAGAGCGCTATTCGCGTCCGTTATCGTGAGTTGGGGCAGGAAAAATCGCTCGATGCCGATCACGTCGTCTGCTGCATGAACGCGTACATGTTACACAAGCTGTCAGTGACGCCGGCCTGGCCGGAATGGAAAGCCTACGCGATTGAAAACGTGGGCTATGACATGTATTCCCGTGTGGTATTCCAATCCAAGTCCGCCTTCTGGCTGCAGGACGGCGTGAGTCCGAATTGGCGCGGTGCAGATCCAGCCTTGAGGGAGCTGTGGAGAATGGCGGAGGAGGTTGCCACGCCACGTGCCGTCCTGGTTGCGACCGCGATCAACGGCGCGAGCGCCGCCGATTCATTGCGAACTTTCCGCAGACTGTACACCGGAAAATCGGAAAACATTGAGCTCAGCCTGATACAGGAGTGGAGTGAGGACCCCTGGGCTCGGGCTTGCGAGCGCGTGTATTCGCGGCCCGGTCAATTGAACAAGATTTGGCCGGCTCGAGCCCGTCCGGTGGGTCGTGTTCACTTTGCTGGTGCGTACGCCGACAATCTGCGTTGGGGGATGGAAGCGGCATGCCGTTCGGCAGTGCGCGCGGCCGACGAGATCGAGAGCGCCTGAGACCGCCTCCAATCTGCGGGCCAGTCGTCAGCCCCGATCAAGCGGCATTTCTACGACAGCTTTCGGCTGAGCCCCCGCCAGTCAGCGACCGAATCTTGCGGCAGGGAAGGATATAATTTTCGCTATGTCGCTCACCGCTGCGTGGAAGCGGTCAGGTCGGCGCGTGCGGGCCGTCGCGAGCTGCTTATTGCTGACGGCGGGTGCGTGTGCACTCGTTTGGCACGAGGTACGCCTTGGCCGAGGTGCGCCGCAGGTCGACTTCAACCGCGACATTCGTCCTATCTTGAACCAGAAATGTGCCTCATGTCATGGGGGTGTCCGCCAGCTGGGGAATGTGTCCTTTGTATATAGGGAGCAGGCCCTAAGTAAAGGGAAGTCCGGACGGCCGACGATCGTGCCGGGTAGTGCCAGGCGGTCAGAGCTGTTGGCGCGTGTCATGTCCCGCGACCCAGCCGTGCGTATGCCGTATGGCGCACCGCCCCTTCAACCCAAGCAAATCGAGTTGCTGAGGGAATGGATTAATGAGGGCGCGCCCTGGGAGGATCATTGGGCCTTTGTGGCCCCGAAGGCCCAAGCGCTCCCGGACGTCCGCGAGCTGAGTTGGGTTCGACGGCCGATGGATCGCTTCATACTCGCGCGTCTGGAGAAAGAAGGCCTGAGTCACGCGCCCGAGGCGAGCAAAGAAGAGTTGTTGCGCCGGGTTTCCTTCGACTTGACCGGCCTGCCGCCTACGCCCGAGGAGCTCACGGAGTTTCTTGCCGATACTTCAGCCGATGCGTACGAGAGGCAGGTCGATCGCCTTCTCGCTTCGCCACGATACGGCGAGCGCTGGGCGGCCATGTGGCTTGACCTGGCGCGCTATGCAGACAGCAAGGGCTATGAAGCAGACCGGACCCGTACCATGTGGCCCTATCGTGATTGGGTCATCAACGCGTTCAACCAGAATCTGCCCTATGACCGTTTCGTGATCGCGCAATTGGCGGGAGACCTCCTGCCCAACGCTACGCTCGATGATCGCATCGCCACGTCCTTTCAACGCCAGACCCCTGCCAACGACGAGGGCGGCACGGATGATGAAGAATTTCGCCTGGTTGCGGTCATGGATCGGGTGGCAACGACCTGGTCAGTACTCAATGGACTCACTTTCAAC
This sequence comes from Gammaproteobacteria bacterium, assembly GCA_030040525.1. GTDB lineage: Bacteria > Pseudomonadota > Gammaproteobacteria > Steroidobacterales > Steroidobacteraceae > 13-2-20CM-66-19. Next base: position 2,984 of record JASHTN010000142.1, read on the forward strand.
TGTGTGCAATGCCACTCCCATCCCTACGATCCTATCCGCCATGTCGAGTACTACAAGTTCCTGGCGTTCTATAACACCTCGCGGGATGCTGATCTTGAGGATGATGCGCCGACTTTGCCTGTACCGCGAGAGTCTGGGCAACGTCAGCGAGCCGCGCAATTGGAACGGACTCAGACGCAACTCCTCGAGGATATTGTCGCCACGGGGCGCGATCTCGCCGCACGGGCGCCGTGGCTACCGCTACCTATCGCGACGGGCGAGGTCAACCACCTTCTGGGACTCGAACGCACTGTTGAGGAAGTGAAGCAGAAGCAGGCCAAGGGCATCAATCCGTTTCCAAACGAATCTCCCAAGGCGGCGGCGGAGGATTTTGCAGACCTCCTGCGAAGCCTCCGCCGTGCCAAACAAACGCCCGCCGTGCCGCTGAAGGTGGTCGATGGAGAGGCGCAGGCAGTGGGAACTATTCCGCTCGGCTCGGCATACGAGATTGTAACCGAGACCACCGCCTCTACTATTACGGCGTT
>JASHTN010000143.1 GCA_030040525.1 Gammaproteobacteria bacterium
GAGATCGTGACCTTTGCGCGCGAGTGGGCCCGACGCGCACCGCTGGTGATCGTGCCGACGCGCTATTACAGCACGCCGACCGAGGTATTCCGCCAGCTCGGCATCAGCGTGGTGATCTGGGCGAATCACATGCTGCGGGCTGCGACCGCCGCCATGCAGGGCGTCGCCGGCGAGATTCACGCGGGTGAGACGGTGGCGAACGTGGAGGATCGCATCGTGCCGGTGAGTGAGATTTTTCGCCTGCAGGATGCCGGGGAATATTCGGCCGCCGAACGCCTGTATCTGTCCCCGCCCGGCGCCGAGCGGGCGGCGGTCGTGCTGGCCGCCGGTCGCGGCAAGGGTCTCGAGGCACTGACCGCCGATCGCCCGAAGGTGATGCTGCCGATCGCCGGCAAGCCCCTGTTGCGCTGGCTGGTCGACGCCTTCAAGAAGGAGCACATCGACGACATCAGCGTGATCGGCGGCTACCGGGCCGAGGCGATCGATGCCGGCGGCATCAGGCTGCTGGTCAACGAGCGTCATGCGCAGACGGGCGAGCTCGCCTCGTTGTCGTGCGTACTGGAGGCGCTGCAGACGGACACGGTCATCGCCTACGGCGATCTGCTGTTTCGCAGCTACGTGCTGCGTGACCTGATCGAGTGCAATGCCGAATTTGCCGTCGTGGTGGATTCTTCGGACACGGGCGCGATAAACAGCACGGTGCGGGACTTCGCCCATTGCTCGCGCAGCGACGACCGGGGTCTGTTCGGCACACCGGCATTGCTGCAACGCGTGGTGAGCGGAACCGCCGCGGGTGCCGCCGCGGAGCAGCGGGCGGTCCCGCAGGCCGGTGCGCAGGGTCGCTGGATCGGTCTGTTGCATGTCAGGCGCGAGGGCCTGATGAGGCTGAAATCGGTGATGGCCCGGCTGCGCGCCCAGCCGGACTTCGACACTCTCGACATGCCGGCACTGCTCAACGCGCTGGTCGCCGATGGGGCCGCCGTGGAAGTGTCCTATGTGCACGGCCACTGGCGGGGGGTCAATGACCTCGAGGACTTCCGCCGCGCCGCCGACTTCGCGCATGCGCAGGCGACGCTCGGCAGCAGCGCGGACCGGGACGCCGGGCCGGGTCGATGATCGAGGCGCGTGATTTCGTCGAGGCCGCCCGGGGGCGGGGATTTCTCTGGTACGCGGGCGTGCCGTGCTCTTACCTCACACCGTTCATCAATTACGTGCTGCAGGATGCCTCGCTGCGCTATCTCTCCATGGCGAACGAAGGCGACGCGGTCGCGTTGATCGCAGGAGTTGCGCTGGGAAGCTCCGGCGCCGCAGCGCACCGGCGCGGCGTCACGATGATGCAGAACTCCGGGCTCGGCAATGCAGTCAGTCCCCTGACCTCGCTCACCTGGACCTTCCGCCTGCCGCAGCTGCTGATCGTCACCTGGCGCGGACAGCCGGGCGGCGCCGATGAGCCGCAGCACGCGCTGATGGGACCGATCACGCCGGCGATTCTCGAGCTCATGCAGATTCCCTGGGAGCCGTTTCCGGTCAGCCGCGCGGCGATCGCACCGGCACTGGATCGCGCCACGGCGCATATGGATGAGACAGGACGCCCCTACGCCCTGCTGATGCAGCAGGGCGGCGTCGCAGCCCACCCTTTGCAGGAGAACGCCGGCCCGCCGGCAAAGCGCCCGGCGGCGCCTGCGGCCTTCATCGAGCGGGGTCTGCCGCCCGCAGCGCGACCGTCGCGGGAGCAGGCGCTCAGGCAGGTGGTGGCCCGAACCGCGCGCGCAGCAACCGTGGTGCTGGCCTCGACGGGGTTCTGCGCACGCGAGCTTTATGCGATCGCCGACCGCGCCAATCATTTCTACATGGTCGGATCGATGGGCTGCATCGCGCCGCTCGCCCTCGGGCTGGCGCTCGGCCGCCCCGATCTGCGCGTCGTCGCGCTGGATGGCGACGGGGCGGCACTGATGCGCATGGGTGCGTTCGCGACCGTGGGCGCCTATGCACCGCGCAACCTGTGGCATCTGTTGCTGGACAACGGCGCCTACGATTCGACCGGCGGGCAGGCGACGGTCTCGCCGCATGTCTCGTTTGCGGGCGTGGCCGCGGCCTGCGGCTACGCCTCCTCGATGGAGACGGCGGATGTCGCGCAGGTCGCGGCATGGCTCGATTCACCGCCACTCGAGGGGTCACGCTTCGCGTGCCTGCTTACACGTCCGGGCTCGACCGCAGGCCTGCCGCGCCCGGCGCTCGGTCCGCCCGAGGTCAGGAAGCGACTCATGCAGCACATCGCCGCCGCTGCAGGCAGCGGCTGATGCTGCTGCTCAATCCGGGGCCGGTCAGCTTGAGTGAGCGTGTGCGCCGCAGCCTGCTGCAGCCCGATCTATGTCATCGCGAGAGCGAGTTCTTCGATCTGCAGGACGAGATCCGCGCGCGGGTTCTGGCGACGCATGAGCTGGACCCGGCCGTGTGGACGGCCGTGCTGATGACGGCATCCGGTACCGGTGCGGTCGAAAGCATGGTGGCGGCACTGGTCCCTGAGGCTGGCCGCGTGCTGATCGCGGAAAACGGCGTGTACGGCGAACGGATTGCGCAGATCTGTGCGCAGTACCGGATCACGCATGATCGCATCGGCGGTGACTGGCTGCAGCCGCTCGATCCTGCCGCGATCGCCGCACGCATCGAGTCCGCGAGTGCGGGCGCGCGGTACTCTCATCTGGCGGTCGTGCATCACGAGACGACGACCGGCCGGCTGAATGATCTCGAGCGCCTGGGCGAACTGTGCCGGGCAAGCGGTGCGCGACTCCTCGTCGACGGCGTGAGCAGTTTCGGGGCGGAACGCCTCGACTTCGGCGATCAGAGCCTGACGGCGGTCGCGGCTACCGCGAACAAGTGTCTGCACGGCGTGCCCGGCGTCTCCTTCGTGATCGTCCGGCGTGCCGCCGTGGCCGAGGCCGTCAGCCGCACGTACTACCTCGATCTGGGCCGGCTCGCGCGCCAGCAGGATCAGCGCAACACGCCGTTCACACCCGCAGTGCCCGCTTACTATGGACTGCTCGAGGCCTTGCGCGAGTTCGCCGCGGAGGGCGGCCGGCCGGCCCGCCATCGACGCTACGCGGCTCTCGCCGCGCAGGTCCGTGCCGGACTCGCGGCGCTCGGGGTCGAGTCCATGCTGCCCGCCGAGCAGTCTTCGGTGGTGCTGCGCTCCTACCGGCTGCCCATCGGTGTGGCCTATGGCACGCTGCACGACGCCCTGAAGGCCGGCGGATTTGTCATTTACGCGGGACAGGGCAGGCTGGCGCAGACACTGTTCCGGATCTCCACCATGGGCGCAGTCACTGCGGCTGATCTGGACCGGTTGCTGGAATGTTTCGCGGCGATCCTGCGCTGAGCGTCTCGCACTGAGCAGATGAAATTCAGAGTCACGGCTGTCGCGGCACTCACGTTTCTGTCCCTGCCCGCAGCCGTCGCCTCGGCGGGCGATTCTCCGCGGGACAGCATCGGCAGCGCGGTGGTCAGAGTGGTCCGACCGGTCATGGAGGAATACCACATTGCCGGCATGGCAGTGGCGATCGTCGCCGGGAGTAAGTCCTACGTATTCAACTACGGCGTGGCGTCGGCCGAGACCGGCAGGCCAGTCACCAGCGACACGCTGTTCGAGCTCGGGTCGATCAGCAAGACATTCACGGCGACGCTGGCTGCGTACGCTCAGGTCTGCGGTTATCTGTCCCTGTCGGACACGGCTGCGAAGCATCTGCCGCTCCTGCGGGGCACTCAGTTCGGCAGGGTGACGCTTCTCAACCTCGGCACGCACACCCCGGGCGGCTTGCCGCTGCAGGTGCCGAGTGACATTCGCAATGAGGATCAGCTGCTGCAGTACCTGAAGAGCTGGCGCCCGACCTGCGCACCGGGAACCTGCCGGACCTACTCGAATCCTGGCATCGGCACGCTCGGGCTGATCGCCGCGAGGAGCATGCACGAGAGCTTCGAGACGCTCCTGGAGCAGCGACTGCTGCCTGCGCTCGGCATGCAGAGCAGCTACATCAACGTACCCGCGGCCAGAATGGCGGACTATGCCGAAGGCTATACGAAGGAAGGCACGGCGGTGCGGATGACACCGGGCGAGTTGTCATCCGAAGCTTATGGCATCAAGTCCACGGCGGCCGACATGAGTCGCTTCATCGAAGCCAACATGGGCCTGATCGCGCTGGATGGGCAGGTCGAGCGGGCGGTCGCTGCGACTCACACCGGCTACTTCCAGGCGGGTGTGATGACACAGGACCTGATCTGGGAGCAGTACCCGTATCCGGTTGCGCTGCCGGCGCTGCTGGCGGGCAATTCATCTCATATGATCCTCGACTCGACGCCGGCGACTGCAATAACGCCGCCGGAAAAGCCGCGGCAGGACGTCTGGATCAACAAGACCGGCTCAACCGACGGTTTCGGCTCCTACGTGGCGTTTGTGCCGGAACGGCAACTGGGGATCGTCCTGCTTGCCAACCGGAACTATCCGATCGACGCGCGAGTCACGGCGGCGTACGCGATCCTGACGTCGCTTGCGGATGCCGCGCCGCGACAGCAGACACCTGATTCCGCGGATTAGCTTCGGACCCCCGATTGGTTCAGGGTCACGGCGGCTCGAATCAGCGTCTTCAGCGCACCTTCGTCTATTTCCTCGCCTTCGTGGAAGTCGATGGCGCGCCTCGTGTTCCCCTCGAGACTGGAGTTGAAGAGGCGCGCAGGATCCTTCAGAGCCGCGCCTTTGGCGAAGGTCATCTTCACGACGCTCTTGTAAGTCTCGCCCGTGCAGATCAAGCCGTCGTGCGACCACACCGGCACGCTCCACTTCCACTCCTCGACGACTTCGGGATCGGCTTCCCTGACCAGGGTACGAAGCCGGCCGAGCATCCTTCCGCGCCAGTCGCCGAGCTCCCTGATCCTCGCGTCTATCAGCTGCGAGGGAGACTTAACCTTGTGCGATCCGCTTTGCCTCATGTCCGTTCCTCCTCCCTGCTTCGCAGACTCTGGTCAGTCCTCACCCTGACCTCCGAGCATAGCGCTTTGAGCTGACGGTCGGCAGTCCCGGGCCGGTCCGGGGAGTGGGACCGCGCTGGACTTTCTGCCGCGTCAGGTGCACAAGGAGAGGCGAAACAGCAGCGCCCGCAGCAAGCCAAAGGAGCAGGACCATGGACAGCATCAAGCCGCTCTTCACCGCCGTCGCCTCGTGCAAGGGCGGCCGCAATGGCCACGCCGAGGCCGAGGATCAGTCAGTTGCCGTAGATCTCTCGGTACCCAAGGCGATGGGCGGCCCGGGCCGGCCGCACACGACGACTCCCGAGCATCTCTTTGCCTGCGGGTACGCCGCGTGCTTCGGCGGAGCGCTCGATTATGTGGCGACGCAGAAGAAGCGCAACGCCAAGGGCGCGACCGTGACCTGTAGCGTCTCGATTGGACCTCGCGAGGGCGGTGGGTTCGGGCTCGCGGTGAAGCTGCTCGTCAAGGACCAGAGCCTGCCGCAGGCGGAGCTCGCGGCGCTGGCGAAGGAAGCGCACGAGAACGTCTGCCCATACTCGCACGCGACGCGCGGCAACGTGCCGGTGGAGCTCGCGGTCGAAGGCGCCTAGCCCTCGAGCGACGGGTAATCGCCAGGGAGTGCAGGGCGCGCCGGCCCCGGCTTGCCTCGGGACGGCGTGCCGTCACCGGGGCGTGCGTGGACACCCCGCGCGGCTAGCGGCGGCGCGCGATGCTGATGATCTCGGGGCTCGTGTCGGTCACGGGCGTCGAGTCCCAGTCTCCGAACTGCCTCTCGACCGAGAGACCCGCCCCGGCAAGGAACGAGGCCAGCGCCTTCGAATCGAGAAAGCGCAGTGTGCTGCGGCTGACCCGGGGCTCGTCCCAGGCGGGGCTCGTGTAGGTTTGGCTGAACGACACTACCCGGCCATCGAACGGCGTCTCGATCCGGCAGCTCACCCTCACCGGTCTGCCTGAGCGATCCAGGACCTCGGTGGCATACTTCTGCGGCCAGGTCTCCCAGTCGCGCGCGGCCGGATTGCGGGTCTCGAATGCAAAGCTCCCTCCCGGAGCGAGCAGCTCGCGGATTGCAGCGAGGCTGCGACGAATTTCCTCGTCCTCGAGAAAGACCTGGAACGCATGCCCGGTCATCACGATGAGATCGAACTCGCGGCCAAGGTGCACGGAGGCGAGGTCGCCCAGGATCCACTCGATGTCCAGATGCCGGCGCGCCACCTCGATCATGCCGGGAGCGGGATCAAGACCGCAAAGATGGCCGCGATGACCTCTGCGACGCGCCGTATCGAGCAGCGCGCCCGTGCCGCAGCCGACGTCGAGTACCGACTCCGCGGCCATCGCGAGCGGCAGATAGAAGTCGAGATCGCGGCGGCTGCGCGTGCCACAGGAGAGCGCATCGTACAGCTCGGCGAGCTCGACGCCGCAGAAGTGCAGGTCAACCATCGCTGTTGACGACCAGAGAGCCGTCATTGTATTTGAAGAACGCGATGAGAACCTGGATTGCACTGCTGCGGGGAATCAACGTGGTCGGCAGGAAGCAGGTGCCGATGAAGGCGCTCGCCGCGGCCCTCGAGCGCGCGGGCTTCCGCTCCGTGCGGACCTACATCCAGAGCGGCAACGTCGTCTTTCAAAGCCGCAGCGGCACGGCGCGCACCCTGGGGGCGCGCATCTCGCGGCTGGTTCTCGAGGAGTTCGGCTTCGAGCCGCGCGTCATGGTAATCAGCGGCGCGGAGCTCGCCGCCGCGATCCGCGGCAACCCGTTTCCGGCGGCACACGAGAACCACAAGCTGGTGCACCTCTACTTCCTCGCAGAAACGCCCAAGGAGCCGGACCTCGAGTCCCTGGCGCAGCTCGATGCGGGGCGGGAGCGATTTGCGCTCAAGGGCGGCGTCTTCTACCTCTATACGCCCGATGGCTTTGCCGACTCGGTTCTGCAGTCGCGGGTGGAGCGGTGCCTGGGGGTCGCCGCGACCGCGCGCAACTGGCGCACGGCGAACGAGCTGCTGAGGATGCTGGACTAGTGGTGATGGTCCGGCGCCGCCAGCTTCATCGAAGCGCCATTGGGGGAGCTGCGCTGATGCGCCCCGTGAGCGTGCGGGACAGCATGGACGCGGACATCGATGCGATCACGCGCATCTACGGACACTGGGTGGAGCACGGGCTGGCGAGCTTTGAGCTCACGCCGCCCGATGCGGATGAGATGCGGCGTCGCCGCGCGGCCGTCCTCTCGGGCGGGTATCCCCACATCGTCGCCGCCGGCGAGCATGGCAGTGTGCTGGGGTACGCCTATGCCGGGCCGTACCGCGAGCGGGCGGCTTATCGCTTTGCCTGCGAGGATTCGGTGTACGTGGCCCCGAGCGCTGCGCGCCGCGGCATCGGCCGGAGCCTCCTTCAGGCGCTGATCGCACGCGCCGAGGCGCGCGGGCTGCGTCTCATGGTCGCGATCATCGGCGACAGCGGCAACGAGCCCTCGATCGGGCTGCACAAGGCGCTTGGCTTCGAAAGTGCCGGGGTGCTGCCGGCGATCGGTTGGAAGCACGGCCGGTGGGTCGACACGGTGCTGATGGTGAGGGCCCTCGGGGCGGGGCCGTCGGCGCCGCCGGTGGAGCGTCCAATCCGGCCTCAGGAGGAGGACAGTACGCACTGATTCTCGCGCAGATTGACTCGTCGGGTTAGCGGGTGTCTAGTGAGGGCGGTCAGTGACGGCCGCTCGGTGCCGCGGGCGGCTGGCGGGTCGTAGCGGCGGAGGCTGTTGGCCGGAGGTGGATCATGATCTCCACGCGCACATGGATCACGGCGGTTTTCCTGTCATCTGCTTCGATCGCTCTCGGCAATAACACGGGCGTTCACGCAAGCGGCAGCGGTTTCGGCGGCCACACGACCCTGGGCGAGACGGCGGCGGGCCATGCCGGCAGTCCGCGCGGCGCCGCCGCTATCCGCGCCGGTGTGCTCGGCTCAGGCGCGCTGCAGGGCGCGACGGTGAGTCACACGAGCATCGAGGGAAGGATCGCGACCGTCGTGCATATCACGCAGGGACCGCCGCTCACGGATGAGGAGCGGCGCCGGCTCATGCATGCGGGCTTTTTTCAAACTCATACCGGCGAGGCGGTGTTCTATTGCAACCGCGAAGCGGCGCGCGACCCGCGCGCGCCGCGCGACCAGATGCGCTGCTTCGAGTTCCCGAACCGTTAGTCGTCTCAGGGAAGCCGGCTACTTCAGCTCGATCCCCGGATACCAGCCGCTGTTCGCCAGGAACAGCTTCGGATCGGTGATCTCCACGATGTCGCGAAACGCCCGGCGCTTGTCCGCGGCGTGCTGGTAATAGGCCTTGCAGATCCGGTACCCGACCCAGTAGCCGAGGTCGCCCGGCTTCTCGAGCGTGCCGTTGTAGAGCCACTTGGAAAGGTCGGCGCTGTCCTCGTCCGCGACGAATGCCGTCTCGATCTCCTTCTCGTGCCCCCTGGTGGTCTGCTTGAAAAACGAGTAGCTGATGTCGCCGGAGGTCATCTCGGCGACGAACTCGGCGG
>JASHTN010000144.1 GCA_030040525.1 Gammaproteobacteria bacterium
AGCGAATCGAAGACGCTTCCGACCTGCTTGCGGGAGAGCCCCGTGTCCTTGGAGATGTGTGTCAGGACCTCCGACTTCGTCGGTGCGCCACCCTTTTTCGCCATGTTGCGGTACTCCTCGAGAATTTGGTTGCTTGTATCGCGCGCCAAGGCTGTCGCGCGAAGAGAATCGGCGCGGAAAATAGCATATGGGCGCACTTTGGCAAGCGCTTTTTTTTCTGCGCTGTTGCGCAAATGCCTTTTTTCACAGGGTTTCCCCGCATCCCTCACCGCGCACGGGCAGCGTCCGGCACGCGCGCCGCCGCCGGGGCGGCAAACACCCGCGCCCGGCCAATGTTGCCACTCTCGTTGCGAAGTCGGCGCTAAGCGCGTGTTCCGTAGAGGATCAGCGCAGCAGAATGAGAATCGCCTGGATGACGATCACCGCCCACAGCGGCGACAGATCGACGCCGGCTACCGACGGGATCACCCGGCGGATCGGCCGCAGCACCGGCTCGCACACCGAGGTGAGTACCGATTGCAAGGGCGAATAGCCGCCGGGGGCGATGAGCGACAGCAGTGCGTGCAGGATGATCGCGTAGCAGTACAACCACAGCAGTGCCCGCACGATGTCGGTCGCTACGGCATCCGCCCAGCCGAGCGCATCGGGGTAGCCGCCGGCGTGCAGCGCAAACAGACACGCAACCTGCACCGTGGCCACGAGCAACACGGCCACGACCGAGGCGGTGTCGACCTTGCCCATGGGCGGCAGCACGCGCCGCAGCGGCACGATCAGCGGGTTGGTGAGCCGCACCACCGCCTGGGCGATGGGGTTGCGGAAATCCGCGCGTGTCAGCTGCAGCAGCAGGCGCCCGAGCACGACGTACAGCGCGAGCGACAGCAGCGTGTCGATGATGTAGATGAGCGCGCTCACGAGCCCCGCGTCTCGCCGATGGCCAGCTCGCGGCTGCGCCGGGCGGCCGCGGCCAGCGCCCCCGCGACCGCGCCCCTGAAGTCCGCGGCCGCAAGCGCCTCGAGCGCCGCCTGCGTGGTGCCGTCCTTGGAGGTGATCTCGGCGCGCAAGCGCTGGAGATCGCGGTCCCCCGACTGCGCCAGCAGCCCGCTGCCGTAGAGCGTCGCGACCGCCAGGCGCCGGGCGACGGCAGCCGGCAGGCCGAGCTCCACGGCGCTTTCGGCCATGAGCTGCGCCAGCAGCAGGAAATACGCCGGACCGCTGCCCGAGAGCGCCGTCACCACGTCGAGGTCCGCCTCGCGCGGCACCCACACCACCTCGCCCACGGCGCGGGCGATGCGCTCGGCGGCGGCGCGCTGCCCCGGCGCGACCTGCTCCGGCGCATACAGTCCGGTCGCACCCGCCCCGAGCAGCGCCGGGCGGTTGGGCATGGCACGCATCACCGCAACTCCGGCGCCGCACCAGGCCGAGAGCTGCGCGCAGCGCACCCCCGCGGCGACCGACAGCACCAGCGGCCGCTCGCGCTGCAGCTGCGGCGCGAGCGGCTCGAGCACCGCAGCGGCATCCTGCGGCTTCACCGCCAGCACCAGCACCGCGGCCCCCGCAAGCGCTGCCGAGTTGTCGGCGGTCGCCGCCACGCCGAGCTCGCGCGCCAGGCTCTCGCGGGCGGCCGCGGCGCTCTCGCCCACGCGGATATGCTCCGCACGGGTGCCCGAGCGCAGCAGGCCGCTGATCAGCGCGCGGCCCATGTTGCCGCCGCCGAGAATGGCGAGATCGAGGTCGGACATGGCGCGCGGATTCTAACCTGTGTCTTTCAAGCGCGGGTTGCCGGCGCGGTGCCGCCCCCGGCAGGCCGTGAGCCGAACAATGCCGTGCCGATGCGCACCAGCGTTGCCCCCTCGAGGATCGCCGCCTCGAAGTCGCCGCTCATGCCCATCGACAGCGTGTCGAGGCCGGCACCGGCGTCATTCAGCGCCACGAACAGCTGCCGCAGCCGTCTGAACCAGGCGCGCTGCCGCTCGGGGTCGGTCTCCTCCGGAGGGATGCACATGAGCCCGCGCAGCCGGATGCGCGGCAGCGGCGCAACCGCGGCCGCGAGCGCCGGCAGCTCCGCCGCGCTGACGCCGCCCTTGGTGGTTTCGCCCGCAAGGTTGACCTGCAGGCAGACGTTGAGCGGCGCTGCCTGCAGGGGGCGCTGGGCAGAGAGCCGCTCGGCGAGCCTGAGGCGGTCGACCGCGTGCACCCAGGCGAAGCTCGCCGCGACCGGGCGGGTCTTGTTGGCCTGCAGCCGCCCGACGAAATGCCACGTGAGCGGCAGATCCTGCAGCGCGGCAAGCTTGCCGAGCGCCTCCTGCAGATAACTCTCGCCGAAGTCGGCGATGCCGCAGGCCGCTGCCGCCCGCAGCATTGCCGGCGGCTGCGCCTTGCTCACCGCAAGGAGTGTGACCGACTGCGCACTCCGGCCGGCCGCGGCTGCGGCCCCGGCGATGCGCTCGCGCACCGCGCGGATACACTCCGATAAATTCTGCGGACTCATTAACATATTGGACGTGTGACCCCTTTATACTGCCAGCGCGCTGAGTAGGCGCAGGCTCGGCCGTCGCTTAGCTCCGCCTGCGCCTGCCGCGTCCGTCCCAGGGAGCCTCAATGCCCGTCGATATCGCGCAACTCCTGGCCTTCGCCGTCAAGAACAACGCCTCGGACCTGCACCTGTCGTCCGGAGTGCCGCCGATGATCCGCGTCGACGGGGACATGAAGCGCATCAATATGCCGCCGCTGTCGCACAAGGAAGTGCACGCCATGGTGTACGACATCATGAACGACAAGCAGCGCAAGGCGTACGAGGAGTTTTTCGAGACCGACTTCTCGTTCGAGATCCCGAAGCTGGCGCGCTTCCGCGTCAATGCCTTCAATCAGAACCGCGGCGCCGGCGCCGTGTTCCGCAACATTCCGTCGCTGATTCAGTCGCTCGACGATCTGGTCGCGCCGAAGATCTTCCGCGACCTGTGCATGCTGCCGCGCGGGCTGGTGCTGGTGACCGGGCCGACCGGCTCGGGCAAGTCGACCACGCTCGCCGCCATGGTCAACCACTGCAACGACAACCGTCCCGATCACATCATCACCATCGAGGACCCGATCGAATTCGTGCACGAGTCCAAGCGCTGCCTCGTCAACCAGCGCGAAGTGCACCGCGACACGCTCGGATTCTCGGAGGCGCTGCGCTCGGCGTTGCGCGAGGACCCGGACGTGATCCTGGTAGGCG
>JASHTN010000145.1 GCA_030040525.1 Gammaproteobacteria bacterium
GCCGTCGGGTCCGTAGAAGGCGATCGTCGGCGGCCCGAATATTCCGAAGTGCTGCAGCAACGCCTGATCGTCGGCGGTGTTGCCGGTCACGTCCGCGCGCAGCAGCGTCGCGCCGGAGAGTGCGGCCTGCACGCCGGGGTCGGTGAAAGTGTAGCGCTCCATCTCCTTGCACGAGGTGCACCACGCCGCCGAGAAGTCCACCAGCACGCCGCGGCCATGAGCGCGCGCCTCGCCGACGGCGCGCTCGAGATCGGCGACCGAATGAATCGGCCGGAACTGCAGCTCACGCGTGCGCTCCGCGGACCACGGGATTGGCGCGAGCGGATCGCTGCCGCCGAAGGCTGCGCCGGCGGCCAGAGTCACGCCGTAGAGCGCGGCCGCGAGTCCGACACCGCGCAGCACCCAGCTGGCGGCGCCGCGGCTGCGTGCCTCGCGCCACAGGAGCCACGCCAGAATAAGCAGCGGCACCGCCCACAGCAGCAGCATGGGACGCCCGGGGATGATGCGCGCCAGCATCCAGGCCGCGACGGCCAGCATCATCACGCCGAACAGGCGCTTGACGAAGTCCATCCAGGGACCGGCCCTGGGCAGGAGCTTGCCTGCCGAGGCGCCCACGATCAGCAGCGGCGTTCCCATGCCGAGGGCCATGACGAACAGCGCCGCGCCGCCACGGACAATCTGGCCTGTCTGGCTGATGACCAGCAGCGCGCCCACCAGCGCCGGACCCACGCAGGTGGTGACGATCAGCGCCGAGAGCGCCCCCATCAGGGCGACGCCGCCGAAGGTGCCCGCCGACTGGCGGTTGCTCAGGGCGGCGATGCGGGTCTGGACCGCGGCCGGCATCTGCAGCGTGAAGAGTCCGAACATGGACAGAGCGAGCGCGATGAACACGAGCGCAAACAGCGTCAGCACCCACCATTGCTGGAAGATCGCCTGCACCTGCCGCCCGGCCGCGGCGCACGCGATTCCCGCGAGCGCGTAAGTGAGCGCCATGCCGAGCACGTAGCTCAGCGACAGCGCAAAGCCCCGCGCCGGGGTGAGGCTCCTGCCACCGCTGACGATCAGTCCGGAGAGGATCGGCACCATCGGCAGCACGCACGGCGTGCAGGCGAGCAGCAGCCCCGCGACAAAGAAGCCCGCGAGCATGAGGAACGGGTTGCCGCGCGCCAGCGCCGCGAACCAGTCCGGGTCGGCACCGCCGCCGGCTGGAGGTTGTGCGTCGCCGCTGCCGGGGGCGATGCCGCCGGCCGCCGCGGCTCCCCGGGCGCCTGCCGCGAGGAGGACACTCACGGTCTTGGTGATGGGCGGATAGCACAGCCCGGCCTCCGCGCATCCCTGGTATGTCACCTGCACCGGCAGCTCGAACGGGCCGCCGCCGGCGCGGGCGACAGGCACCGTCGCGGCCAGCTCGTGGTGATAGATCTCCTGGCGCCCGAAGTACTCGTCGGTCTTGAACTGACCGGTCGGAAACTGCGGAATCCCGAGCTGCGCCTGCGTGCTCGGGGTAGCGACCTTCATCCGGGCACGGTACAGGTAGTAGCCGTCTGCGATGTCCCAGTGCAGCGCCACGCGGTCGCTGCCGTCGGGCAGTGCCTCGAGGCGAAACGCCTGGTCGGGGGGCAGGAACTTGTCCTCGCCGGTTTTCTCAGCGGCGAGCACCGCATTGATGCCCGTGGGCTTGGCGAGGGCCGCGGCCGGGGCCACGGGCGGTGCGGTCGGGTTCGCAGCAGGGGACTGGGCGTGCGCCGCCAGGGCGGCGAGGAGCATGAGGCCCGGCAGGATATGTCTCACCGCTTTGAGCATGGATGCGACTTTAGCCCATGCCTTGGATGACCGGCAGGAACTGGGGTTCATCGCAAAAAAGTCTCCGGGAAGGCTTGAATTCCGACACGCCCTCCCTATCATTAGCAGCCGCACCCGGCGAGTGCTAATAACCAGCCGAGTGCTCAACCTAATTTAAACGTTTTTAAGGAGCGAACACCCATGAAGATTCGTCCTCTTCATGACCGCGTCATCGTGAAGCGCCTGGAAGAGGAGCGTACCTCTCCGGGCGGAATCGTCATTCCCGATACCGCGGCCGAGAAGCCGATGCAGGGAAAGATCGTCGCGGTCGGCAAGGGCAAGATTCTCGAGGACGGCAAAGTACGGCCGCTCGATGTGAAGGTCGGCGACAAGATCCTGTTCGGCAAGTACAGCGGGAACGAGGTCAAGGTCGACGGTGAAGAGCTCGTGGTCATGCGCGAAGAAGACGTCATGGCCGTGATTGAAAGCAAGTAAGCGAGGATCACGACAATGGCTGCTAAAGAAGTCCGGTTCAGCGACGACGCACGCACCCGCATGTTCAGGGGCGTGAACGTTCTCGCCAACGCTGTCAAGGCAACTCTCGGTCCCAAGGGGCGCAACGCCGTGCTCGAGAAGAGCTTCGGCGCGCCCACCGTCACCAAGGACGGTGTATCGGTCGCCAAGGAGATCGAGCTGAAGGACAAGTTCGAGAACATGGGCGCCCAGATGGTGAAGGAAGTCGCGTCCAACACCTCCGACGAGGCGGGCGACGGGACCACCACCGCCACCGTGCTCGCGCAGGCGATCATCCGCGAGGGCCTCAAGGCCGTGTCCTCGGGCCGCAATCCGATGGACATCAAGCGCGGCGTCGACAAGGCGGTCATCACCGCGGTCGAGGAGCTCAAGAAGCTCTCCAAGCCGTGCAAGGACTCCAAGGCCATCGCGCAGGTCGGCACGATCTCGGCGAATGCCGACGAGTCGATCGGCAAGACCATCGCTGAGGCGATGGAGAAGGTCGGCAAGGAAGGCGTCATCACGGTGGAGGAGGGCTCGGGCCTCTCCAACGAGCTGGAAGTGGTCGAGGGCATGCAGTTCGACCGCGGCTACCTTTCCCCCTACTTCATCAACAATCAGCAGAACCAGACCGCCGAGCTCGAAAAGCCGGTGATCCTGCTGGTCGACAAGAAGATCTCCAACATCCGCGAGCTGCTGCCGCTGCTCGAGAGCGTGGCCAAGGGCGGGCGGCCGCTGCTGGTCATCGCCGAGGACGTCGAGGGTGAGGCACTGGCGACGCTGGTCGTCAACAACATCCGCGGCATCCTCAAGGTGGCCGGCGTCAAGGCGCCGGGCTTCGGTGACCGCCGCAAGGCCATGCTGCAGGATATTGCGACGCTCACCGGTGGCACCGTGATCTCCGACGAGGTCGGGCTGTCGCTCGAGAAGGCGACCCTGAACGACCTCGGCGAGGCCAAGAAGGTCGTGGTGGAGAAGGAGAACACCACGGTCATCGACGGCCACGGCAAGCCGTCCGACATCAAGGCGCGGATCGAGTCGATCCGCCAGCAGGCCGAGGAGGCGACCTCCGACTATGACAAGGAGAAGCTGCAGGAGCGCGTCGCGAAGCTCTCCGGCGGCGTCGCCGTGATCAAGGTCGGCGCGGCCACCGAGATCGAGATGAAGGAGAAGAAGGCCCGCGTCGAGGATGCGCTGCATGCCAC
>JASHTN010000146.1 GCA_030040525.1 Gammaproteobacteria bacterium
CCGCCCTCCTGCAGCGTGCGGATCTGGGCGCGCACCCTGGTGTCGGCGGTGATGTCGCTGGCATGGTAAATCCGGGTGGCGATCGCTTTCATCTTGTCCCAGAGCGTCGCGCTGTCCTCGTACACGTAGTGGAACGAGCTCGGCTGCGCCGTGAGCCGCAGCACCTCGCGGCCGAGCTCGAGCGCGCCGCGGCCGCCGTCGACGAAGTGCGTCGCCGGGATGGCGCGCACCTCCTGCCGGGCGACGCGCTCGACGATCAGCCGCACTTCCCGCTCACTGTCCTCGGCGCGGCGGTTGATCGCGACCGTGCACGGCAGCCCGTAGTTGTTGCGCACGTTATCGATGTGGCGCTCGAGGTTGACGATTCCGCGCCCGAGGGCCTCGAGGTTCTCGCTCTTGAGGTCGGCGAGCTCCACGCCGCCGTGGTACTTGAGCGCGCGCACCGTGGTGACCACCACCGCCGCAGCCGGCTTCAGACCCGCCTTGCGGCACTTGATGTCGATGAACTTCTCCGCGCCCAGGTCGGCGCCGAAACCTGCCTCGGTGATCACGTAGTCGGCGAGCTTGAGCGCGCTGCGGGTCGCAATCACCGAATTGCAGCCGTGCGCGATGTTGGCGAAGGGTCCGCCGTGGATGAAGGCCGGGTTGTTGGCGAGCGTCTGCACCAGATTCGGCGCCAGTGCGCTCCGGAGCAGCGCGGTCATCGCACCGTGCGCCTTGAGGTCGCGTGCCAGGATCGGCGTCTGGTCGGCACGGTAGCCGACCACGATCTTGCCGAGGCGCTCCTTGAGCTCCGCCAGCGAGCTCGACAGGCAGAAAATTGCCATGACCTCGGAGGCCACCACGATGTCGAAGCCGTCCTCGCGCGGCACGCCGTTGCCGGTGCCGCCGAGCCCCACGACGATCTGCCGCAGCGCGCGGTCGTTCATGTCGACCACGCGCCGCCAGGCGACCCGGCGCACGTCGAAGCCGAGCGCATTGCCCTGGTAGATGTGGTTGTCGACCATGGCCGCGAGCAGGTTGTTGGCGGCGGCAATGGCGGCGAAGTCGCCGGTAAAGTGCAGGTTGATGTCCTCCATCGGCACCACCTGCGAATAGCCGCCGCCGGCCGCCCCACCCTTGACGCCGAACACCGGTCCGAGCGCCGGCTCGCGCAGGCACATGATGGTCTTCTTGCCGAGCAGGTTGAGCGCATCACCGAGGCCGACGGTGGTCGTGGTCTTGCCCTCGCCCGCCGGCGTCGGCGAGATCGCCGTGACCAGCAGCAGCTTGCCGTCGGGCCGGCCGGCGAGCTGCGCGACGTAGTCGAGCGACACCTTCGCCTTGTAATGGCCGTAGGGCTCGAGGCTGTCGGACGGGATCCCGAGCCGCTCGTGGGCCAGCTCCACGATCGGCCGCATTTTCGCGCGCTGCGCGATCTCGATGTTGCTCGGGACAGGGGCTTGGGCCGGTGAGGGTGTGGCGGACATGACTGTGGGGCGGGTTCTCGTTGAGGGGGGCGGCCATGCTATCAGAAGAGGCCGCAAACCTTGTCCTCGCCTTAGCGTTAAGATTCACCCCCGCGATGGCGTGGCTGAAAGCTTTTCACGTGGTGTTCGTGGTCACCTGGTTCGCGGGGCTGTTCTACCTGCCGCGGTTGTTCGTCTACCACGTGATCACCGCCGACGCGGCGGGCCGCGCGCGCCTCGAGCTCATGGAACGGCGGCTGTTCGCCATGATGACGCTCGGCGGCGCGCTCGCCGTGCTGCTCGGGGTGTCCCTGGTAGTCGCCGCACCCGGATATCTCGCCTTCGGCTGGCTGCGCGCCAAGCTCGTGCTGGTCGCGGCGCTCGTCGGCTACCACGCCTGGTGCTACCGGCTGATGCGCGCGCTCGCCGCCGGCGGCGCCGTGCATTCGCAGCGCTGGTATCGCTTCTTCAACGAGCTGCCCGGCCTGCTGCTGATCGCGATCGTCGTGCTCGCGGTCGTCAAGCCCTGAAGCCCCGCACGCGCGACGGCCGCAGGCACATGGATGTGCCCGCCGCCGCAGGCGGCGGGCAATCCCATATCAGAACTCGCGTACCAGCGCCCGCCAGTCGACCTCGGCGTTGCGGGCCGCCGGCGGCGCATCGGTGCCGATGTAGAGAAAGCCGACGATGGCGTCGCCGGGCTCGAGCCCGAGCGAGCGCTTCACCGCCGGGTCGTACGCAGCGCCGCCGGTCTTCCACATGGCGTTGAAGCCGAGCGCGAACGCCGCCAGCATGATGTTGTGAGCAGCCGCGCCGGCCGAGATCGTCTGCTCGATCTCCGGCACCTTGGTGATGGCCGGGTCGAGGTGCGCCGCCACTACGATGATGAGCGGCGCGCGCAGCGCCTTGTCGCGCTCGCGCTCCGCCGCCTGCGCGCTCGCCTGAGGTTGGGCTCGCTTGAGGTGAGCGGCAAGCAGCTCGCCGAAGCGCGTACGCTCGGCCTCGCGCACCACGATGAAGCGCCAGGGCCGCAGCCGGCCGTGATCCGGAGCCCGCACCGCGCACGCGAGCATCAGCTCGAGAGCGCCGGCATCGGGTGCGGGAGCGGTGAGCGCACGGGCCGAGCGCCGCCTGAGAAGCGCATCTATGGCTTGCATCGCTCCATTGTCGCAGACTCGCGCCGTGCTGACCTCCTCGGAAGCCTGCGAGCGCAACAAGGGACCGATCCTCGAGGTGCTCTCGCGGGAGCTGGCGGCCCACCATGCGGTGCTCGAGGTCGGCAGCGGCACCGGACAGCACGCCGTGCATTTCGCACGTCACCTGCCGCATCTCACCTGGCAGCCGAGCGAGGTCGCGGACCAGCAGCCGCCGCTCGCCGAGCGCATTTGCCTCGAAGGCCCGCCCAACCTGCTCGCCCCCGTGGTGCTCGATGTGCGCTCACTGCCCTGGGCGGTGCGCGCTGCGGGCGCGGCATTCGACGCGGTATTCAGCGCCAACACCCTGCACATCATGGCCTGGGAGGCGGTCGAGGACTTCTTCCGCGGAGCAGGCGCCACGCTCGGCGCCGGCGGAGCGTTGTGCGTCTACGGGCCGTTCCGCTACCGCGGCCGCTATACGAGCGACAGCAACGCCGAGTTCGATGCCTGGCTGCAGGCGCGCGATCCGCGGAGCGGCATCCGCGACTTCGAGGCGCTCGATGCCCTCGCCCGCGCGCAGCGCCTGACGCTCAGCGCCGATCACGCCATGCCGGCCAACAACCAGACCCTCGTGTGGCGCGCGTAGTAGAGTGTGTGGGTCATGCAACCGGTGACGAGCGACGAGATCCGCGCAGCGATCCGCACCATCCCCGACTACCCGCGGCCCGGCGTCATGTTCCGCGACATCACGACGCTGCTGAAGGATGCGCGCGTCTTCGCTGCAGTGGTCGATGAGCTCGCGCAGCCGTGGCTGCGCGAGGCGGTCGATCGCGTAGCCGGCATCGAGGCGCGCGGCTTCATCCTCGGTGGGGCAGTCGCCTACCGGCTCGGCGCGGGCTTCGTGCCGATCCGCAAGAAGGGCAAGCTCCCTCACGCGACGGTGCGCGTCGCCTACTCTCTCGAGTACGGGATCGACGAGATGGAGATGCACCGCGACGCGATCGTCCCGGGCGAGCGCATCCTGCTGGTGGACGACCTGCTCGCCACCGGAGGCACCGCGGCGGCGGCGGTGAGCCTGCTCGGCTCGCTCGGGGCGCGCATCCTTGCGGCCTCGTTCATCGTTGCGCTCCCCGACCTCAAGGGCGAGAGCCGGCTCGCGGCGCTGCAGGTGCCGGTGCGCTCGCTTGTCGCCTTTCACGGACACTGAGGCATCGGGCCGGGCTGTTTGCCGGGGTTTTTTACCTTATCTGTCAAACACCTGAACGGACCTCTGCCGCCAACATTACGTTGCGGTCATATGGGCCTTGCCGGCGGGGATTCCCGGCATAATACGCGCGCTTTGGCTCCCAGGGAGCCTGCCCGGCTGATGCGCATTCCACCCGTTGAGCCCCCTCGCAGAGGATGCGCATGAGCCGGTCAGGCACCCGGGCCGCACGCAGCGCAGACACACACACCATCCTTTCTTTTCGGAGACTACAGCGATGATGTTCAAGTACCTGATCCCGGTCGTGGCCGCGGCTCTGATCGCCGGCCCGGCGTTTGCGAATCCGCCCCCGTCGTCGAGCCCGTCCTCTTCTTCGAGCTCGTCCTCGACGAGCACCCCGAGCCCGAAGAAGCATCATCACAAGAAGAAGCCCGCTGGCACCTCGTCCAGCAGCTCTTCCTCGAGCAATTCCTCGAGCAGCACGCCGCCTCCGAAGTAAGAGTCGGTAAGCAGACTGCAAGGCCCCGTCCCCGCAAGGAGACGGGGCCTTTTCCATATCCTTCCCTGTGCCCCACGCGGGGCTTGCGGCCTTGCCCGAACGGGTTCAAATTGCCAGCCATGGATGGGAGGCAGCAGACCGCCATACACCAGGCCCTGGTTTCCGTTCAGCATGCCATTACGAGCATGACCTTCCCCAGCTGCGATCAGGAGGACCTGATCGAAGCTATCGACCGCGTCGAGGAGCAGCTGCACAACGGGCATCCGAATCTCGCCCTGATGTGCCGCTTCCTCAACTCCATCGCGAGAAGCCTGCGCGCGCAGCCGGAAGCGCGCGAGGCGTGCCTTGCGATCGAGGAGGCGATCGGCCAGGCGGGCATGCCGAGCACCTGGCAGTCGGGAATCTGATCCGGGCCTGAATCGATGTTTTCCCGCCGGCGGACGTTGCGTTCGCTGCGCGGCGCAGTCTAATTTGGGCGCGATGCTCGCGCCGCTGACCCAGGCTCTCGTCCTCCTCGCCGCCGCCGTGTTCCTGGTGACCGTGGCGCGGCGTCTGGCGCTGCCGACGACCCTGGCCTATCTCGTGGCGGGGCTGCTGCTCGGGCCGCACGCGCTCGCCGTGGTGGCGGATTCGGGCACCACGCGGCTGCTGGCCGAGCTCGGCGTCGCGTTCCTGCTGTTCACCCTCGGGCTCGAGTTTTCCCTGCCGCGCATGCTGGCGATGCGGGGCGAGGTCTTCGGGCTCGGCGCCGCGCAGGTCGCGGTCACCGCCTCAGTGTTCGCGCTGCTCGCGCACCTGCTCGGCGTCGACTGGCTGCCGGCCATCGTCGTAGGCGGCGCTGTGTCGATGAGCTCGACCGCGATGCTGCTGCAGCAGCTCACCGAGCGCGCCGAGCTCAACCGCACGCACGGCCGGCTCGCCTTCAGCATGCTGCTGTTCCAGGATCTGGCCTTCGTGCCGTTCCTGGCGCTCGGCGCCCTGCTGGCCGCGGGCGCGACGCAGTTTGCGCTCGGCCCGAGCGTCGCGGCGCTCATCGGTGGCGTGCTGGCCATCGTCGCGGTGCTGGCGGCCGGGCGCTGGCTGCTGCGGCCGTTGTTTCACGAGATTGCCCATAGCCGCCTGCGCGAGCTGTTCACGCTCACGGTGCTGCTGGTGGTGCTCGCCTCCGCGTGGGTGTCGCATCTCGCGCGTCTGTCGTTCGCGCTCGGCGCGTTCCTCTCGGGCATGATGCTGGCGGAGACCGAGTACCGTCACCAGATCGAAGCGGCCATCCGCCCGTTCCGCGACATCCTCCTCGGACTCTTCTTCATCTCGGTCGGCATGCTGCTCGATCCGCGTCTGCTCGGCAGCGTGCACGAGCTGGGGTTGGTGCTGGCGATGCTCGCGACGCTGGTGGTGCTCAAGGCGGCGCTCGCCGCGCTCGTCACCCGCCCGTTCACCACCTCGCGCTTCAAGGCCCTGCGCACCGGGATCGTCATGTCGATCGGTGGGGAGTTCGGCATCGCGCTCGGCACCATCCTGCTGCAGGGGCAGCTGCTGCCCGAGGGACTCGGCGAGCCGCTGGTGGTGGCGATCGTGCTGTCGATGGCCTTGAGCCCCTTCATCCTCAACAACAACAAGCGCGTCGCGCGCTTCCTGCTGCACGAGCAGGCGCCGACTCTCACCGCCGCGGAGCGCGAGGACGCAGCGACCCACGGCATCGCGCTGCGCGCGCACGTCATCCTCTGCGGTTTCGGCCGGGTCGGCCAGAACGTGGCCAGGGTGCTGGAGTCGCAGGGTTTCGAGTACATCGCGCTCGATCTGGATCCGGCGCGTATCCGCGCCGCGCGCCAGGCGGGCGATCCGGTGCTGTTCGGCGACTCCTCCGACGAGGAGCTGCTCACCAAGGCGGGGCTGCCCGCGGCGAGCGCCGTGGTCATCAGCTTCTCCGACCCCGCCACCTCGCTCGGCATCCTGCACAGCATCCGCCGTCTGCGCCCCGACGTGCCGGTGCTGGTGCGCACCCAGGACGATCAGCGCGTCAGCCAGCTGCAGGAGGCCGGCGCAACCGACGTCGTACCCGAGACCTTCGAGGCGAGTCTGATGCTGGTGTCGCACGTGCTGATGCTGCTGCACGTGCCGGTGACGCGGGTGCTGCGCACCATTAACGACATCCGCAACGGCCGTTACGCGGTGCTGCGCAACATCGTGCGCCGCGGCGATCCCCGCCCGCTGGACGAGACCGCCGAGCATCGCGAGGAGCTGAAGTCGGTGGTGGTGCCGCCGGGCGCATGGGCGGTGGGCCGCTCCCTCAATGAGGTGCGCGGCCGCGGCGTCGCGGTCGCCTTCACCGGAGTACGCCGCCAGGGGATCCTCGGGCGCGAGCCCGCCGGCGACACCGTGCTGCGCGACGGCGACATCGTCGTGATCTACGGCCAGCCCGAGGAGCTCGAGCGCGCCGAGGCCGTGCTGCTGGCCGGATGATTCGCGTGAACCGCAGCGACATCGCCTTCCCGCCCAAGCACGCGCCGCTGCGCGAGGACGTGCACGCGCTCGGCGTGATGATCGGGGAAATCCTGCGCGAACAGGGCGGCGAGGAGCTGTTCCGGCTCGTCGAGCTCGACCGCCTGGCGGCCATCCGCGGCCGCGCCGGGGACAGCGCGGCGCGCGCCGAGCTCGCCGCCTGTGTGCGCGACCGGCCGCCGGCGCTGGCCCGCGACCTGGTACGCGCCTTCTCCACCTGGTTCCTCGCGGTGAATCTCGCCGAGCGGGTGCATCGCATCCGCCGCCGCCGCGAGTATTTCGTCAAGGACAGCCAGCGGCCCCAGCCCGGCGGCGTCGAGGACGCGATCGCGGCGCTCAAGGCGCGCGGCCTGACGCTCGCGGAGGTGCTGGAGCTCATCGACGGCCTGTCGATCGAGCCGGTGTTTGCGCCGCACACCACCGAGGCGACCCGCAGAACGCTGCTGCGCAAGCAGCTGCGCATCGCGCAGCGCCTGCTCGAGCGGCTCGACCCCAGCCTCACGCCGAACGAGGCGCGCGGCGTCTGGAACAACATCCGCATGGAGCTGACCACCGCCTGGCAGACCGAGGAGCTGCCGCGCGAGCGGCTCACCGCAGCGGACGAGCGCGAGCAGCTGCTGTTCTACCTGGTGGAGATCCTGTATCGGGTCGTGCCGGCGTTCTACGAGGAGATCGCGCAGGCGCTCGAGAAGGTGTTCAGCGCGCAGCCCGGCACACTGCGCGTGCCCTCGCTGCTGCACGTCGGCTCCTGGGCCGGCGGCGATATGGACGGCAACCCCGACGTGCACGCCAAGACCATCCGCGAGACGCTCGCGCGCCAGCACCAGGTCATCGTCCACGGTTACTTCGGCGACTGTCAGGAGCTCGCGCAGCGCCTGTCGCAGAGCGCCGGACGCGTGGCGGCCTCCGCGCAGGTCGCCAAGCGCATAGAGGAGTACACGCGGCTCATGCCGGGGGCGCGCGCCATCAACCCGCGCTACGCCCGCATGCCGTACCGGGTATTCCTCGCGCAGATCGGCGAGCGGCTGCAGGGCCTCTACGAGGGGCGTGCGAGCGGCTACGAGACCGCGCGCCAGTTCCGCGACGACATTGCGCTGATCGCCGCCAGCCTCAAGTCC
>JASHTN010000147.1 GCA_030040525.1 Gammaproteobacteria bacterium
CGTCGCCTGGGGCCCGGCGGCCGCAGCCGCGCTGCCCGGACTGGCAATTCATGATCTGATGCTGCTGCCGGTCGAGCGCTCGTACGAGTTCTTCGCGCAGCTCGCCCTGCCGCAGCCGCTCGACGAGGCGACCGATCTGCTGCTCGGGGAGATCCGCACGCGCCTGCGCTATCTGGTCGACGTGGGACTCGGCTACCTGACGCTCGATCGCCAGTCGCGCACGCTCTCGGGCGGGGAAGTGCAGCGCATCAATCTCACCACGGCGCTCGGCACCTCGCTGGTCAACACGCTGTTCGTGCTCGACGAGCCCTCGATCGGCCTGCATCCGCGCGACATGCAGCGCGTCATCGGCGTCATGAAGCGCCTGCGCGATGCGGGCAACTCGCTGATCGTCGTCGAGCACGACCCGCAGATCATGCTCTCGGCCGACCGCATCCTCGACCTCGGTCCCGGCGCCGGCGAGCGCGGCGGAGAGATCGTTTTCCACGGCAGTCCCGCCGCGCTGCGCTCGAACCCGCACTCGCTCACCGGCGAGTACCTGAGCGGACGCCGCAGCGTACTCACAGGCGCGCTCACAAGGGCGGACCGCGCGGCAGCGGCGCGCCCGCGGGCCGAGGGCGGGGAGGTCGTGGCGGAGGCGCGCTCGAACCGCTGGCTCGAGCTGCAGGGGGCCGCCGAGCACAACCTCAAGGGAATCGACGTGCGCATTCCCCTCAAGCGCCTGGTGTGCGTGACCGGCGTGTCGGGCTCGGGCAAGTCGACGCTCGTCGCGGACGTGCTCTATCCGGCGCTCCTCAAGTACCGCGGCAGGCCCACCGAGGCACCCGGGCAGTTCGGCGGGCTGACCGGTGCCGAGCTCATCGATGACGTCGTCATGGTCGACCAGAATCCGATCGGTCGCACGACGCGTTCCAACCCCGCGAGCTACGTCGGTGCGTTCGATGCGATCCGCGCGCTGTTTGCCGCCGAGCCGGCGGCGCAGCAGCGCCGCTACACCGCCGGCACCTTCAGCTTCAATTCCGGCAACGGCCGTTGCCCGACCTGCAGCGGCAACGGCTTCGAGCACGTCGAGATGCAGTTCCTGTCGGACGTGTACCTGCGCTGCCCGGACTGCAACGGGCGCCGCTATCGCGACGAGGTGCTCGAGATCCGCCGCGAAGGCGCCGACGGCCGTCGCGCGAGCATCGCGGCGGTGCTCGACATGACGGTCACCGAGGCTTGCGCGTTCTTCGCCGACGACGCCGAGGTCACCGCGCGACTCGCGCCGCTCGTGGATGTCGGGCTGGAGTATCTCAAGCTCGGGCAACCGGTGCCGACCCTCTCCGGCGGCGAGGCGCAGCGCCTGAAGCTCGCCGGGCACCTCGCGCAGGCGGGCTCGGTGCTCTCGCCCGCCACCCAGCGCGGCAAGCTGTTCCTCTTTGACGAGCCGACCACGGGACTGCACTTCGAGGACGTAGCCAAGCTCCTCAAGGCATTGCGCAAGCTCCTGGTCGCAGGCCACTCGTTGCTCGTGATCGAGCACAACCTCGACGTGATCCGCGCCGCCGACTGGATCATCGACCTCGGTCCCGAAGGCGGCGAGCGGGGCGGGGAGATCGTCTGCGCGGGAACACCGGCGCAGGTGTGCGCGGTGCGGCTCTCGCATACCGGCCGGGCGCTGCTCGCCTACGAGCAGGCGCTCGCGCCTGCGGCTGCGGCGGTCGCCGAGCCCGACGCCCGTTACGCCGCCGGCAACGGCCGCGGCCGCAACGCGGTCGTGATCCACAAGGCGCGCGAGCACAACCTCAAGAGCATCGACGTCGAGATCCCGCGCGACCGCTTCACCGTGATCACCGGAGTGTCGGGCTCGGGCAAATCCACGCTGGCCTTCGACATCCTGTTCAACGAGGGCCAGCGCCGCTACCTGGAGTCACTCAATGCCTATGCGCGCCAGTTCGTGCAGCCGGCCGCGCGTCCCGATGTCGACGCGATCTTCGGCATCCCGCCGACCGTCGCGATCGAGCAGCGCACCAGCCGCGGCGGCAGGAAGAGCACGGTGGCGACGCTGACTGAGATCTATCACTTCCTGCGGCTGCTGTACGTCAAGCTCGGCACACAGTACTGCCCCGATTGCAACCTGGCGATCTCCCCGCAGAGCCCCGCCTCGATCGCCGCGCGGCTGCTGCGCGAGTACCGCGGCAGGCGCATCACGCTGCTCGCACCGCTCATCGTGGCGCGCAAGGGCTACTACACCGATCTGGCGAAATGGGCGGCGAAAAAGGGCTTCAGAATGCTGCGGGTCGACGGCGTGAGCGTCCCGACCTCTCCCTGGCCGCGCCTGTCGCGCTTCAGGGAACATACCCTCGAGCTCCCCGTGGCCGAGCTCGAGGTCGGCGCGCGGACCGATGCCGCGCTGCACGCGGCGCTCGAGCGTGCGCTCGACTTCGGCAAGGGACTGGTGCACGTGCTCGGGACCAAGGCGCAGCGCGCCACCGTGTTCTCCACCAAGCGCGCCTGCGCCGGCTGCGGCCGCAGCTTCGCCGAGCCCGACCCGCGGCTGTTTTCCTTCAATTCCCGCCACGGCTGGTGCGAGAGCTGTTACGGCACCGGCGTCGAGATGTCGGGCTTCGACGCCGAGCAGAGCGGCGAGGAGCCGTGGTGGAACGAGTGGTACGACGAGGCGCCCCGGGCCTGTGCCGCGTGCCACGGGCAGCGTCTCAACCCGGTCGCGCTCAACGTGCGCTTCCGCGGCCGCTCGATCGCCGAGCTGGCCGCGGAGCCGGTGAGCGCGAGCAGCGGGTTCTTCGCGCACCTCAGGCTCGGCAGCCGCGAGCGCCAGATCGCGCGCGATCTGCTGGCGGAGATCCGCGCGCGCCTCAGGTTCCTCGAGCGCGTCGGCCTCGGCTACCTGCAGCTCGATCGCGGCGCGCCGACACTCTCGGGCGGCGAGGCGCAGCGCATCCGGCTCGCCGCGCAGCTCGGCTCGAACCTGCAGGGCGTGTGCTACGTGCTGGACGAGCCGACCATCGGCCTGCACCCGCGCGACAACGAGATCCTGCTGCGCTCGCTCACCGAGCTCGCCGGCCAGCGCAACACTCTCGTCGTGGTCGAGCACGACGAGGAGACCATCCGCCGCGCCGATCACGTACTCGATCTGGGTCCAGGCGCCGGGGTGCGCGGTGGCGAGCTGGTGGCCGCGGGCACGGTGCGCGAGCTCACGGCAAGCCCGCGCTCGATGACCGGCCGGTTCCTGCGCACACCGCTGCTGCACCCGGCGGAGCCGCACCGCGCGGTGAGCGCCGCGACGCCGTGCCTGACCCTCGAGCGCGTCGCGCTGCACAATCTCAAGGGAAGCGACATCGCGATCCCGCTCGGCCGGCTGGTGGTGATCACGGGGGTCTCGGGCTCGGGCAAATCCACGCTGGCGCGCGATGTGCTCTACACCAACCTCAAGCGGCTGCTGGGCGCGGGCAGCGCGCGCCGGCGCGCTGCCCGGGGC
>JASHTN010000148.1 GCA_030040525.1 Gammaproteobacteria bacterium
CATCCGCGCCTCGGTCGAGTTCTACGAGCGGCTCGGCTTCTCGCAGGCCACCACCACCGACACTTTCACGCATCCCTACGGCGTGCTCACCGACGGGCGGCTGTTCCTGGGAGTGCACCAGCGCGCCGCGACGGCTGCCGTCCTCACCTTCGTGCACGCCGGCATCGCCGAGTGCCTGCCGGCGTTCGCCGCGCTCGGGATCGAGCTCAGCGTCTGCCGCACGGGCGAAGAAGTCTTCAACGAGATCGGCTTTGCCGATCCGTTCGGCAACCCGGTCACGATCCTCGAGGCGCGCACCTATTCGCCGGTTGCGCGGGCGGACACGGACGTCTCGCTGTGCGGAGATTTCGCGGAGGTGAGCCTGCCGGCGGCCGACTTTGCCGCTGCACAGGCCTTCTGGGAGCCGCTCGGCTTCGTCGCGATGGGTGAGACCGAGGCGCCTTACCCGCACCTCACCCTCACCAGCGACCACCTCGACCTCGCCTTTCATCACCCCGGCACCTGCGACCGCCCTCTGGTCGTGTTTCGCTCGCCCGACATGCCGGAGCGGATCGCGCGGCTCGCCGTGCTGGGCGTTACCACCGCCGGCCGGCTGCCCCGCGGTGTGAGCGCGAGCGGCAATGTGCTCATCGAGACCCCGGAGGGCACGGCTCTGCTGCTGCTCGACGATGAGGGTTGACGACGACGGCTGACGATCAAACCTGCAACAGGAAAAGCCCATGCACCTGCGACACCTGCTTATCCTTGCCGTGCTCGTGCCCGGCGGACTCGTCGTCTCGCGACCGGCCGTCAGCGACGCCGGCATGTGGACCTTCGACAACTTCCCGAGCGCGGCCGTCAAGCGCGAGTACGGCGTTGCGATCGACGGCGCCTGGCTCGCGCGGCTGCGCAGCGCCACCATGCGCCTGTCGAACTGTACGGCGTCATTCGTCTCGCCCGACGGCCTGATCCTCACCAATCACCATTGCTCCGAGGCCTGTCTCGATGAGCATTCGACCGCCCAGTCGAATCTGGTACGTGACGGTTTCCTCGCCCGCACGCGCGAGCAGGAGCTCAGATGCGGCACGCAGATTGCCGACGTGCTGGTGGCGACGGAGAACGTGACCCCCAAGGTGAATGCGGCGCTCGCCGGCCTCGACCCCAAGGCGGCGAACGAGGCGCGCAAGAAGACGCTCACGCAGCTCGAGGACACGTGCGAGGAGCAGAGCCGGCACGCCCCCTCGGGGCCGCTCAAGTGCGAGTCGGTGACGCTCTACGAGGGCGGGCAATACTGGCTCTACAGCTATCACCGCTACTCCGACGTGCGGCTGGTGTTCGCGCCCGAGCGCGCCATCGCCGCCTTCGGCGGCGATCCGGACAACTTCCAGTTCCCGCGCTGGTGCCTCGATATGTCGGTGCTGCGCGCCTAAGGCCCGGACGGCAAGCCCGCCTCCACCCCGAGCTTCCTCACGCTCCGGCCCGCGGGTCCGAATGCCGGCGAGCCGGTGTTCGTGGCCGGCCACCCGGGACACACCGACCGGCTGCTGACGGTGGCGGAGCTCCTCGAGCTGCGCGACGTGTTCCTGCCGCAGTGGCTGCTGCGTGCTGCGGAGCTGCGCGGGCGCTACATCCAGTTCGGCAAGACCGGCGCAGAAGCGAACCGCATCGTCGAGGATCCGCTTAACGGTCTCGAGAACGCCATCAAGGTGCGGCGCATGCAGCTCGAGGCGCTGCTCGATGACCGGCTCATGACCGCCAAGCGCGCCGACGAGGCGGCGCTGCGCGCCAGGGCGGCCGCCGATCCGAAGCTGGCTGC
Organism: Gammaproteobacteria bacterium; assembly: GCA_030040525.1. Lineage (GTDB taxonomy): Bacteria > Pseudomonadota > Gammaproteobacteria > Steroidobacterales > Steroidobacteraceae > 13-2-20CM-66-19. The sequence continues at coordinate 1,796 of JASHTN010000148.1, forward strand.
GGCCACCGGCGACCCTTGGGCGGAGATCGCGACCGCCGAGCAGCACGAGCGCGAGCTCTACCTCCCGTACACCTTCCTCGAGCAGGGCGCCGGCTTCAACAGCCATCTCTTCAACTATGCGCGCACGCTGGTGCGCGGCGCCGCCGAGCGCGCCAAGCCCAACACGAAACGGCTGCGCGAATACAGCGACGCCGCGCTGCCGCGCGTCGCGCAGCGGCTGCTGGCGCCCGTGCCGGTCTATCCGGCGCTCGAGCAGCTCACGCTCTCGTTCTCGCTCGAGCGCATGCGCGAGTGGCTGGGGCCGGATGCGTCCGTGGTGCGCCAGCTCCTCAGCCACGACTCGCCCGATACGCTCGCGGCGCGGCTCGTCGACGGCTCGCAGCTCGCCGACCCCAAGGTGCGCCAGCGCCTCTGGGACGGCGGCGAGGCCGCGATCGCCGCCTCGCACGATCCGATGATCGAGCTCGCGCGCAGCATCGACGCGCAAGCGCGCGCCGTGCGCAAGCGCTACGAGGACGAGGTCGAGGGGCCGGTCGATGCCGGCTCCGAGAAGATCGCGCGGGCGCGCTTTGCCATCTACGGCACCAGCGAGCCGCCCGACGCCACCTTCACGCTGCGCCTGAGCTACGGCAAAGTCGCGGGCTGGAAGGAGGACGGCCGCGAGGTGGAGCCGTTCACGCATCTGCAGCGCCTGTTCGAGCGCGCCACCGGGCAGGACCCGTTCCGCATCCCCGACAGCTGGCTCAAGGTGCGCGACCAGCTCGACATGCAGACGCGCTTCGACCTCTCGAGCACCAATGACATCATCGGCGGCAACTCCGGCAGCCCCATGGTCGATGCCGGCGGCAGGATCGTCGGGCTGATCTTCGACGGCAACATCTACTCGATCTCCGGCGACTACTGGTACGACGCGGAGCTCAACCGCTCGGTCGCCGTCGACCCGGCGATCATCTTCGAGGCGCTGCGCAAGGTGTACAGGGCCAACGAGCTGCTGCAGGAGCTGGGGCAGAAGTAGGCGCCGCCCGCGCTGCCGTCGGCGGCGCGGGCCACGAGGCGCACCGAGATCTGCATCTGGTCC
>JASHTN010000149.1 GCA_030040525.1 Gammaproteobacteria bacterium
GAGCTCGCCGAGACCGGCGCGCGCTTCACGCACCACACCTCGATCGCGCCTACCGGCACCATCTCGCTGTCGCTCGCCAACAATGCGTCGAACGGCATCGAGCCGTCGTTCGCACACCATTACTTCAGGAACGTGATCCGGCCAGGGAAGAAGTCCAAGGAGAAGATCGGCGTCTATTCCTTCGAGCTGCTTGCGTATCGCGAGCTGATCAACCCCAACGCCCAGCCTGGAGCCACCACCGATGCTGAGAGATTGCCCGACTATTTCATCGCCGCCGACAACGTCACCCCTGAGGAGCATGTCGAAGTGCAGGCTGCGGCCCAGAAATGGGTTGATTCATCGATTTCTAAGACGGCGAACGTGCCTACGGATTTCCCCTACGAGAAGTTCAAGGACATCTATCTGTATGCACACGAGCAGGGGCTGAAGGGCTGCACCACCTTCCGCTTCAATCCGGAGGCTTTCCAGGGCGTGCTGGTGAAGGAGCAGGACCTGAAGAACACGCTCTACAGGTTCACGCTGGAGGACGGCTCGGTGGTCGAGGTGCGCGGCGACGAGGAGATCGACTACGACGGCGAGCTGCACAGCGCCGCGAATCTCTACGACAGTCTGAAAGAGGGTTATTTCGGCAGGTACTGACACCTGAGGACGCGCCATGACCGTCAAGATCGAACGCAAGATCGTCAAATATGCCGTACAGAAGCCGGAGGACAAGCCGGCCGTGAGGCCTGTGGACGCTAGGAACGCCGACGCGGCACCGCCCGCCGAGGCGCGCGCCGGCGCGGCGCCTCCCCAGGCCGCGACGGGCGAGGCCGAGCTGGTGCGCGACAAGAACGGCCGCACCGCCAAAGTCATCCGCATGCACGAGAAGCTCGAGCGTCCGGAGGTGCTGGTCGGCTCGACCTACAAGATCAAGACGCCGATCTCCGATCACGCGATGTACGTCACCATCAACGACATCGTGCTGAACGAGGGCACCGAGTACGAGCAGCGCCGGCCGTTCGAGGTTTTCATCAACTCGAAGAATCTCGATCATTTCCAGTGGATCGTGGCCCTGACGCGCATCATCTCCGCAGTCTTCAGGAAGGGCGGCGACGTCACCTTCCTGGTGGACGAGCTGAAGGCGGTGTTCGATCCGCGCGGCGGCTACTGGCAGCCGGGCGGCAAGTTCATGCCTTCGATCATCGCCGAGCTCGGCTACGTGATCGAGAAGCACCTGCAGACCATCGGCCTGATCAGAAAGCAGCAGCTCGACAGCCATCAGCAGAAGCTGGTGGAGGAGAAGCGCGCCGAATACGAGGCGCGCGCGAAACAGACGGACGCCTTCGCCAAGTCGCACTTCCCGGAAGGCGCGCAGCTCTGCGGCCGCTGCAGCACCGCCGCGGTGGTGATGATGGACGGCTGCATGACCTGCCTGAACTGCGGCGATTCGAAGTGCGGCTGAGCCGTGCCCTGAGGCGCGGCGATTCGAGTGTGACGGAGCGGCTCAAGACGAGCAACGCGAACTGACGGACCTGAGAGTGCTCTCTCACGAGGCAGCCGCCCGGCTGCCTCTTTTTTTCCTGCTGCGACGCTCACTCGAGCTGCGCTGCAAGCGCGACGCTGCGCGGCGCGGCCAGGCCGCCGAACTCCCGGTCGAGCGCCTCGAGTCGCCGGCGCGCCGCCGCGCGCTCGCCGCGGGAGCCGAGCGACTGCACTGCGTCGAGCTGCTGCGTCAGCCGCCGCTCGAGACCTTCGCGGCAGGCATCGAGCTGCGCCCGGCCCGGGGAGGCGGGCGCCTCGAGCGCCTCGAGGGCGCGCGCCAGCGCCGCACCGCTCGCGCCTTCATGAGCGGTCCAGGGCGTAATCCGCTGCAGCACGTTGAATACGCACCACCTGCGCATCGACTCGAGGCTCGCCGCGTCCATCGCCAGGTGCAGCGTGTCGCGCTCGCCGGTCAGGTAGACGAGGTGGCTGCGCTCCTGGAAGCGCAGCCACAGCTCCCGCGGCGGCAGCGGCAGCGCGTCACCCCCGAGTGCGTCGCTGCCGGCGTTGAGCAGCGCGCCGCGGAACAGGTCCGGGTAGGCGAGCGCGAGCCGCAGCGCGATGCGCGAGCCGCCCGAGAAGCCGGCAACGAACACCCGTGCGGGATCGACCCTGAAGCGCTGCATGACGTTGTAGGCGGCCAGGATCGCCAGCGCCTCGCGGCGCCCGTCCGCGGCGTCGTTGCCCGCGCGTGCCGCGCTCACGAAGATCATCCCGGAACGATCGAGCACATCGCTCCAGCCCTCGGGCAGCCGCGCGTCGTCCCAGGGCGACACGAAGGCCATGAGTCCGTAGCCCGCCGCGGGCGAGCGTGCCGGCACGTACAGCCCGAAGCTCGCCGCCGCGAGATCGACCGGGTAACCGGAGAGCGATGCACCGCTGTCCGCCAGGCGACGCCGCAGCGCGGCGTCGCGCAACGGGCTCAAGATGCGCCGCAGGAGCTCGGCGTTGCCGGCGAGCGGGGTATAGTCGCCGAACACGACCGCGTGCTCACCGGGCGCAAGCGGCGCGGCGGCCGCGGGCGACGGCGCCGGGGCCTGCGCCGGCGGAGCCTGCACGGCCGTGACCGCTCGCGTCGCGACTCCGAGCCATACGGCTGCCGCAAGGATTGCCGGCGCGGCGCGCGCGAGCCGTTCGAGCTGCATTGCGTGGCATTGTGCCACTTGCTCGCCGGAGTCAATTCGCCGAGGATCGAAGCATCGCCGCTGCGTGCGCACTTTCCGCCGCGCGGGGTGTCAGAGCTTGCCGGCGACAAAAAAAGACCCCGCTTGCGCGGGGTCGTCGGTCGCTTGCTTGTGTGGAGGAGCGTCTTCTCGTTGTTATCCGGTTACCGTGCGGTATCCGACCGAGCTCCCGACCTGGTCGGATCCGCACTGTTTTTCAGTGTTCCCGCTGGCGTTCTGTGTTCCTCGCGGTGCGTGCCGCAGCTACAGGGATATGAGCAACACGCATGCCAGAGCCGGCGTGCGCCTCGCCGATGCGACATGTTGTCGGCGATGGCGCCCGCAACTGTGATGCAACGCACATTGCAGGCGCGGCGTTGCGGCCCGGGCGGCGTCCTCGATGGACCCTTCGATCACTGCCATCCCCGCGCCGGAAGGCGCAGTGTCAAGATATCCGACGCAATGCGCCGGAACCCCGTCACGGACAGGGAGGGTCTCTGCTACACAAGTCTTTGAAGCTGAATGAGAATCCAGGGTCTCGAGGGGTGTAAATGAACCCGACACCCCCAGGGGCGAGGGCTCTCGTCCCGCTGTGCATTCTGCTGCTGGCCGGCGCGGTTGCGCTCTTCGGCAGTGCACGCGCGCTGGCCGCCGACAACGCCATGCCGCTGCCGCCGGAGCTCGAGCCCGATGTGCAGTTCTGGATCCGCGTCTATACGCAGATCGACAGCAACTCGGGATATCTGCACGACCAGTACGACCTGCGCGTGGTGTACGACACGCTGCACTTC
>JASHTN010000150.1 GCA_030040525.1 Gammaproteobacteria bacterium
CTTCCCCACCAATCTTAACGGGAGCTGCGCGGACACTCGGGGCATCCCGTAGATCCCGGGCGCACGATGTGCGCGCTGTCCGCTCGTCGAAGGGCGCGAATGACCACTTTGATAGTGTGCTATCGAGGGCTGAGTGACGGCTGTTGGCCTATTCTGGTGAAAAATTCCGGGCTTGAGGCAATTTCTTCGCCGGACAAGCGTCGAACGCTGCAGGAACAGAAGCAAATCAAGGAGGACCTGTGCACGTGCCTCTGCCTGCCGCCCCCCGCGGCGTCCTGGTGGAAATCGACGTGATCGCGGTGCGCACGAAGTCGTCATAGTAACCTTCCCGGAAGCGGTCGCTGACAACCCGCAGCAGTGGGTCGACAGCCGTCGTTCGACGTCGAACATCACCTCAGATCAGCGCCTTTTCATCTTGTTCACCTGAGAATATCGAGTCGATCAGGATGGCTGGGCGCACTCCGCTAGAAGCACTCGTTCGGTGTTGCCACCCGGCTATCCCAAAACCGGTCGTCCGCGCCGCCGCGAATATTCCCGACTTATCCCTTGATGGTTTCAAGGATTCGCTCTCGTATCCACCGTTGTGCGGGATCGCGATGCGTACGCTCATGCCACGTCACTTGGGGTTCTATAGGTGGCAGCCGAAGCGGAATCTGGACCACTGACAAAGGGTGCGTGGCACAAAGGGCCCTCGCCACACCGCCGCTCTGAATCAGCACCAAGTCACTGCTTTCCAAGATCTTCGGCACTGCGAAGAGATGCGGCGTCGAATAAGTCACTTGGCCGGCAATCCCGGCCTCCTGCAGTGATCGTTGCAACTGGCCCTCGATCCGGTCGGACCGGGCAACCGCAAGCAGACGCGCCCTCTTGAATTGCACCGGGCTCGGGCGCCTTCCTGCGAAAGGATGGCCATTTCTCACCAGAGCGACCAACTTCTCCCTCCCCGTGCTGCGCGAATGGATACCGGGCCCAGCAGACTGATAGACGCTCACCACGACGTCTAACGTGCCAGACGCGAGTTGTCCCTCGTAATCGGTAGCGTCGAAAGAATTGATGTGAAAACGCAAGTGAGGCGCCTCCCCGCGCATCAATCTAATGAAAAGCGGTGCCAGCATGTATTCCGACAGATCGCTGATTCCAATGCGGAACACAGCTGCGGATGTCTTCGGGTCGAAGGCGGCGTGGCTCAAGAGCTCGCCCAATTGATCCAGAACGCTCCGTATGCCGGGGGCGAGGGCCAGCGCCTTCTTGGTCGCAATCATCTCGTTGCCGGCACGCACAAATAATGGGTCCCCGATCTCCTTGCGCAATCGCGCCAGCGCATGGCTCACTGCAGGCTGCGACAAAAACACGCGCCGGGCCGCTCGCGTCACATTCCTCTCCGCGAACATGGCGTCGAATACGCGCAGCAGATTAAGGTTGAAATTTTCTATATGCACGCCGTGCATTATATCAATGAGTAGATTGCACTTCCTTCATTTCAATACGTGGCCCAACATGCCGGCATATCGAATCCACCGGCAACCGAACATCCAGAGGAGCACATGGCCATGATTACCAAAGCCACGGGCGACGGCGAAAAGCGGGATCAGGAAATCCTCCTCTCCATCGTCAAGGAGATGACTGAATCAATGACAGGAGCACAAAGCACCAGGCACTGGGCAAAGGACACGCTTTGGTTTGACATCCCTCCGTTTGCCTCGAAGGGGGTCAGGCCTGCATTGGAGATGTTCGATCGGGTGTTCGGCACTTTCCAGTCCTGCAAAGTCGACATCCTTAAGGTCGAGACCGTTGTAAACGGCGACATGGGCGTCGTCTGCACCGTTCAAGAGGTGAAGGTGGTGCTCAAGAGTGGCGATAGCAAGGTCATGCTGGTCCGCGAGACTGACTGTTTCGAGAGACGAGACGGTGAGTGGCTGCTCATTCATCAGCACGCCTCCGTCCCGGCCGGAGGAAAGTGGGATGGAAAAATCCTAACGGCCTAGGGACATGTACAAGCTCGATGATGTCTCGTCGCTCTACGCGACCTTGGGGAATCAGCGGACCGAAAATAACGCGCGGTCACAACCAGCTGCCAAAGCGGCGTAGGTACAGTCCTTTCACGAGTTGGGTGACGAGGCAATAGGCAATCGCAATGCCGGCAAGCCACCAGAAGTAGGCTCCCGGAAGCGCCTGCAGCCTGAGAGCCGGAGCAAGCGGCGAGAAGGGCAGCCAGACGCCGCACGCCACAACTAGCAGGGTCAGCAAAATGAGCGGCAGCGTCGCCGTGCTCTCGACGAAGGGTATCTTCTCGGTGCGAATCATGTGCACGATCAGCGTCTGCGTGAGCAGACCCTCCACGAACCAGCCCGATTGGAACGGCGATTGAGCCGCGGGCGAGCTGGCTCCGAAGACGAACCACAGGACCAGAAACGTCGCGAAGTCGAACACGGAGCTTACCGGGCCGATACACAGCATGAAGCTCGCGAGGCTGTGCGGGTCCCACTGACGCGGTCGCCTTACGAAGTCCTCGTCCATGCGGTCCCAGGGGATCGCAGTCTGCGAAACGTCGTAGAGGAGATTCTGGACCAGCAACTGCATCGGCAGCATCGGCAGAAAGGGCAGGGCCGCGCTGGCCATGAGCACGCTCAATACATTCCCGAAATTCGAGCTGGCGGTCATCTTGACGTACTTGATGATGTTGCCGAACGTCCGCCGGCCCTCCATCACGCCGCGCTCCAGCACGAGCAGGCTCTTTTCCAACAGGATGATGTCGGCGGCCTCCCTTGCCATATCGACGCCGGAATCCACCGAGATGCCGACGTCGGCCTCGCGAAGTGCAGTCGCGTCGTTGATGCCATCCCCCATGAAGCCGACGGTATGACTGCGTGACTTGAGCGCTCGCACGATGCGTGACTTCTGCAACGGCGACACCTTTGCGAACACCGTGGTCGATTCAGCCACCAGCGCCAAGGATTCCTCGGAAAGGTGCTCGATCTCGGTGCCCGTAGTGATGCGCTGCACCTCGAGGCCAACTTCGTGGCAGATCTTGCGAGCCACGACCGCGTTGTCGCCGGTGAGAATCTTTACAGTGATGCCGTGCGTGCGCAGAAGTCGCAGCGCCTCCGGCGCGCTCTCCTTGGGCGGATCCAGGAAGGCCACAAAGCCCGAAAAAATGAGATTGGCCTCATCCTCGACGCCGAATGCCTTCGGTCCCGGCGTGATGGCCTTGAAGCCGACGGCGATTACCCGAAAGCCTTCCTCGTTGAGCTCGTCCCGCAACCGCTTGAGCTGCTCGCGGAGGCCTGCGGTAAGCGGCACCACGCTGCCGTCATCCTCCGCCTGCGAGCAGATCTGCAGTGTTTCCTCAACCGCGCCTTTGCAGATGAGCAGACTGACACCGCTCGGTTGCCGTAATACCACCGACATGCGGCGGCGACTGAAGTCGTAGGGGATCTCGTCGACTTTCCAGAACGAGTGCGCAAGGTCGCGCAGACCAGAGTCTCGCGACCGCTCGACTATCGCGCGGTCAATGAGGTTCCTGAGTCCGGTCTGAAAAACGCTGTTGAGGTAGGCGTGTTCCAGAACGCGCGGGCTGCTCCGGCCGCGGAGATCCACGTGGTGAACCAGGGCGACGTGGTCCTGCGTGAGCGTGCCGGTTTTGTCGGTGCACAAGACGTCCATGGCGCCGAGGCTTTGAATGGCATCCAGCCGCTTGACGATGGCTTTCGCGCGCGACATTGCCCGTGCGCCGCGCGCCAGATTAGCGTTGACGATCATGGGCAGCATCTCTGGCGTAAGCCCCACCGCCACCGCGACCGCAAAGAAGAACGCCTCGACCCAGCGACCCTTTGACAGCCCGTTGATGAAGAAGACTATCGGGACCATCACGACCATGAATCGGATCAGCAGCCAGCTGACCTGGTTGACGCCGTGGTCGAAGGCCGTCGGCGGCCGCCGTCCAACCAGCTTCCCACCCGTTGCGCCGAGATGCGTGTGCCGCCCGGTCGCGAGCACCACCGCTTTGCCCGCGCCACTGATGACGCTGCTCCCCATGAAGAGCAGATCGGACTGTTCGAGGAGGTCGGCGGGTCTGCCGGACCCATCGGCCGGGCGATCGCGAGTGAGCGATATGCCGGCGGCTTTTTCGACCGGCATCGCCTCGCCCGTCAGCGCCGATTGCGTGACAAACAGGTCCCGGGACTCCAGCAGCCGCACATCCCCGGGGACCATGTCGCCTGCCGACAGCCGCACAATGTCGCCGGGCACCACCCGCTCCAGAAGGATCTCCGAGGCGCTGTCATCGAGAGCGCTGGGCTCTCGATCGGCCGCACTCTCATTGTCGGCGCGCTGGACGGTCACCCTGTTGCGTACGAGCTTGCGAAGCGACTCGGCCTGAACCCGGGACTTCCACTCCTGCCAGAATCGCAGGCTGGTGCTCAGGATCACCATCACTGCCATGACGGCGGCGGCTTGCGGATCGGCGGTGAGCAGCGACACCAGGCCGAGCAGAACGAGTATGCCGTTGAAGGGATTGTTGGCGGCATGCCAGACGACTGTCGCCCATGACGGCGGCCGCTCGGCCGCCACCTCGTTTGGCCCAAATTCCGCCAAACGCCGTTCCGCCTCGCTCCAGGCAAGCCCCTGCGACTGGGTCCTGAGTCGTGCCAGCACCTGTTGGAGCGGCGCCCGTGCGCTTTCGTTCGGGTCGGCGAACAGCTGGGGAAGAGGGCCGCGCAGCGGCTCAAGGCGTGAGCCAAAGGCCGCATCGGTCGGGACACTGGCGCGTGCCAGCGGAAGTCGTACGCGAAAGATGCTGCCGCGTCCGACGCTGCTCTCAAGCTCGACCGTACCGCCCATGCGCTCGACGGCCCACTTCACAATCGCGAGCCCCAGGCCGGCGCCGCCATCGGCCCGGGAGCGTGATTTCTCGACACGGTAAAAGCGCTCGAAAACTCTCGATTGTTGCTCCGGAGGGATTCCCGGCCCCTCGTCCCGCACCTCGACGATCGCATCTCGGCTGCTCATCGTTAGGCGCAGCCGAACGGTCGTGCCCTCGCGGCTGTAACGAATCGCGTTCTGCACGAGATTCATCAGCGCCAGTCGCAGCAGCGCCTCGTCGGCAATGGCAGTGACATCGGCGACCTCCCGCGTCTCGAGAGTCTGTCCTTTCTCCACTGCAACGGGGCTCAAGGAGTCGGCAACATCCAGCACCACATCGCGCGCGGCGATCGCACTCGGGCGCACTGGCAGCGTATCGTCGTCGGCTTGTGCCAGCAGCAGCAGCCGCTCGATAAGCTGGTTCATGCGTTCGACTTCTTCCAGCATGCTGCCAATCGCATCGCGCAGCGCGCCGGGCGTCTCGTCACGCAAGGCCACTTCTCCCACCGCTCTGATGGCGGTGAGAGGTGTGCGCAGTTCATGCGAGGCATCGGCGCTGAAAGTTCGCAGCTCGTCGAACGAGTGCTCGAGTCGATCCAGCGTTTCGTTGAACACCATAGCCAGCTGGCCGAGCTCGTCGTCTGGATTGGAAACCGGCAGACGTTCGGCCAGCGACCTTGCGGACAGTAGCCGGGCGCGCTCGGCCATCACGGCAAGGGGCGCGAGCGCCCGGCCGGCGACGAAATAGCCTGCCAGGGCAAATGCGCCCGCCCCGCCGGGCAGACCGACGAGGAGTACCACCACAACATCCAGCCGTGTCGTGGGCACCCAAATGCCGCTCATCAGCGCGAGCATTGCGGCTCCAACCAGCAGCGCGACGCCAGCGCCCGCGTACCAGAGCGCGAGTCGAATCCGCAACGTGCGACGCCGCCAACGGCCGCTCACTCGCGCGGTTCCTCACGCAGCACGAAGCCGACGCCGCGAACCGTCTGAATGAGGGTGGTGGCGCGACCGTCGTCGATCTTGCGGCGCAGATGAGCAATGTGCACATCGATCACATTATCGAGCGGAGTCACGCGCTTCGTTTCGCGCCACACGTCTTTCGCGAGCATTTCACGAGTAACCACCTGGCCGGGTTGACGCAACAGGTAGGCAAGCAGGTCGAATTCGCGAGAGGTCAGTTCGACGCGGCGCTCCCCGCGGAAGACAGTGCGCGTCTCGAGGTCCAGGCTGAGATCGGCTAAGCGCCGCCGCAGCGGCTCAGTCGCGGGCGCCCGGCGCAGGAGGGCGCGGACTCTCGCGATCAGTTCCGCAAACGCGAACGGTTTGATGAGGTAATCGTCGGCACCGCTTTCGAAGCCGAGCACGCGATCGTCCACGGTATCGCGAGCGGTGAGGAGCAGCACCGGGGTTGTTACGGAGCGCGCGCGCAAGGTCCTGAGCACCGCGATGCCATCTCGGCCCGGGAGCATCCAGTCCAGCAATACGAGATCGAAGGCTTCGGCGGTGAGGAGGGAAAGTCCCTCTTCGCCAGTGCGGGCGAGCGACACGGAGAAGCCCTCGCTGCGCAAGCCCCCGGCCAGCGCGCGTGCGGTCTTATCGTCGTCCTCGACAATCAGCAATTTCATTCGGTGAGCCCACTTTCAGGGATTCTCTGCCGTGGCATTAGCGCCTGCAACGCGACCACCGCCAGAGTCAGTCTCTGAATGAAACTTCAGTTTACTTGCCGGCGCACCCTCATTAGATTCTGCATTTAGGCTTGGCAACGCGAGGTCGCCCCTTCATGGGCAGTAGTAGCAGCACGAGCACCAATGGCTGTAGGACGTGCGCACAGCGCACCAGAGAGCTCTCGGTCCGCTAGCGCACGGCGCAATTCTGCAGCGTTAGCCCGCCGAGCGCGGGAAGCGCGCATGGCCTGGACGTAACCCGTCGGGCAGCTCCTTCCTCCCTACATCCTTTGACTGGACGGCAGCCTGCCTTAGTCGCGGGCGCTGCGCGTGCGGTCCCGTCCGCGCTGAGTGCATCGGCACCTGGCGTCGGTCAGCTGCGGCCCGAGGAAATGGCCTCGTCGATGCAGCACAAACGCCCCCGATGGGCCATGCGCGCACTCGAGATTTGAAAGCATGAACGCCGAGGAACTTCTAATCGTGGCACCGCCCGCCGGCGATGCAGCGCCGCGGGGCGCTCAGCTGGACGATGCGCACGTCGGCCACATTCACGGCGCGCTTGGCAGCATTCGGCAGGGCGACACGGCCGCGCGTAACGGCTGGTGGCCGCGATTGAGAACGCTGCTCGCCATCCTCGGTCCGGGTGTGATCGTGATGACCGGCGACAACGATGCGGGCGCCTTCAGCACCTACAGTCAGGCCGGCCAGAATTACGGCAACTCGCTGCTCTGGACCCTGGTGCTACTAATTCCCGTTCTCTATGTCAATCAGGAGATGGTGATCCGACTGGGTGCCGTGACGGGTGTGGGTCATGCGCGCCTGATACTCGAACGCTTCGGTAAATTCTGGGGCGCCTTCAGCGTAATCGACCTGTTTCTGCTGAATGCCCTCACCATCGTCTCGGAGTTCATCGGCATCAACCTCGGGCTTCAATACCTGGGGCTGCCGAAGACGGCCGGCGTGCTGCTGGCCGCAGCGATCATCATCGGGGCCGCGAGCACCGGCAGCTTCCGCCGCTTCGAGCGCTTCGCGCTGTGCCTGGTCCTGTTCAGCCTGCTCCTGGTCCCGCTCTTCATCCTCGTGCATCCGCCGACGGGGGAATTGCTCAACGGTCTGCTGGTGCCACAGCTCCCGCCCTTCGGCGAGGGCGGACTCGCAAGTGTGATGCTGCTCATCATCGGCATCGTCGGCACGACTGTCGCTCCCTGGCAGTTGTTCTTTCAGCAGAGTTATGTGATCGACAAGCGAATCACACCGCGTTTCATGGGCTACGCCCGCGCGGACCTCGCTCTCGGCTTTCTCATCACCATCGGTGGTGCCATCGCCCTGATGGCAGCTGCCGCCGCCACTTTCGCCAACCATCCGCAATTCGGCCACTTCGTCAACTCTGGAGCGGTGGCGGAGGGCATCGAGAGGTACTTCGGCCGCGTGCCGGCTGTGATCTTTGCACTGGCGCTCATCAACTACAGCATCATCGGAGCCTCGGCGATCTCCCTGTCTACCGCCTACGCAATCGCCGACGTCCTCAAGTTCAAGCACTCCCTGCATCGCAAGCCGCGCGAAGCGAAGGCTTTTTACGCCCTCTACGCGGGCCTGCTCCTTGGGGCGGCAGCGCTGGTGCTCACTCCGGGGATGCCTCTCGGGCTTCTGACCAACGCCGTGCAGGCACTCGCCGGGGTGCTGCTCCCGAGTGCGACCGTGTTTCTCTTACTCCTGTGCAACGACCGGGCGGTGCTCGGGCCCTGGGTCAACGGCCTGGGGCTCAACCTGTTCACCGGAGCGGTGATCGCCATCATGGTGCTGTTGTCCATCATCCTTACCGCCTCCGTGCTCTACCCGGCTATCACGGGTGCGCAGATCCTGGTGATCCTGGCGGGTGGCGGCGCTGTGGGTCTGATTGCCGCAGTCGCGGTGGTCTGGCCACGCCGCTCGCGGGCCGTTGCGCCCGAGAAAATTGACAACTCGCAGCGCGCGACTTGGCGGATGCCGCCACTTGATCGGCTGGCTCCGATCAGACTGAGTCCATTGCGCCGTCTGTGGATGGGCGTGCTGCGCGCCTACCTACTGATCGCTGCCGGCCTGGTGCTGGCGCGCATCGTCCAATTGGTGAGCGCGGGGCATTGATGGTCGCGATGGCGAATGGACGATTCCGATGAGTTCCCGGGCTTACTACTCATGGGTAAAGCATCTGGTCTTGGGCGTCAATCCGCGCCCGCGGCGCTCGGACTCGGCGGCGCCTCGGCAGCCTTCCGTGTGTGCGAGGGCCGATCGAACAGCATCCAGGGTCAGGCGGAGGACCCACCCGTGAGCGACGCTGCAACGAAACCGCTTGAGTTGCGCGTGCGGCTGGTCATGTGGCTGCTCGGCACGCTCGAGCGTTGCGCGTTTTGGGTACTACCGCGTGGGGCGTTTCGACGGCGTTTGCTTCGACGTATCGATGGGGCGTTCAGGAGCGTCAGTTCGAAGGCTGTGGGAGCCCGGGCGGTTCAGGGCCCTCAGCCCCAGGCCCCCGGTAACCAGAGGAGAGTGTCGTGAAGAACCTGATGCATACGAACCTCGAGCGCATTCGCGCCGCAGACTATGTGCGCGACGGCAGATTCACGGCGTTCACACCACCGCGCGCTCGTCTCTCGACTCGCGCGACGTGCTCCACGCCGCGCCGGCGCAGCGAGCTGATTCGAGGGGTTTCCCGGGCGTTGTGTCTGGCGCGCGATCTGGTGTTAGTACTCTGGACCACCGCGGCGCTTGCCATCCTCCTCACGGTCGTTGCGGGATTCGTGTTGCGGTGAAGCGGTTTGCGCCGGATGCAACCGTCCGTGTCAGTCTCAGTCTTTGTATTGGAGCTCGCCGGGCATGTGGGACTCCTGCTCTGGGGAACTCACATGGTCACGAGCGGTGTACAGCGCGGCTTCGGCGCGGAGCTGCGCCGCTGGCTGGGGCGTAACCTGCAGCAACGCTTACGTGCGTTCGCGGTCGGCCTCGGTACGACTGCGCTTCTGCAGAGCAGCACCGCGACCGGTTTGATGGCGACCTCCTTTGCGGTCACGGGCTTGATCGGTCTCGCTCCGGCGCTCGCGGTCATGCTGGGGGCCAACGTTGGCACGACGCTCGTTGCGCAAGTCCTTTCCTTCAATATCAGCGCAATCGCTCCAGCCTTGATTCTGGCGGGCGTCATCGCGTTCCGTTCCTCCGATGATGACCAGGTGAAAAATGCCGGCCGCGCCGTGATAGGTCTGGGCCTAATGCTGCTCGCACTCGGTGGCTTGAGCCAGGCCCTCACTCCGGTTGAGAGCGCGCCAGCGCTCAAGGCGGTCCTTGACGCGCTCGCCGATCAACCGCTTTTGCTGGTGCTGATCGCGGCGCTCCTTGCCTGGGGCTGTCACTCGAGCGTGGCCGTCGTTCTCCTTGTGGCCTCGCTGGCTGCGGCGCACGCCGTCGGCGCAACGCCGGCACTCGCACTGGTACTCGGCGCGAACGTCGGGGCGACTCTCCCGGCGTTGCTCGAGGCCGGCTCCCCCATCGCGCGCCGCCTGCCGCTTGGCAATGCTCTGGTACGAATCGTCGGCGGCGCGCTGCTGCTGCCATGGCTGCCGCTATGTGCGCAACTTCTCGCGCGCCTCGACGCGTCAGCGGCGCGCATGGTTGTGAACTTCCACACCGCTTTCAATCTGCTCCTGGCCGTGGTCTTTATCTTTCTTACAGAGCGCCTGGCGGCTCTGCTCACGCGCTGGCTTCCGGATCCCCCGGAGTCTGCACAGCCGGGTGAACCGATCTATCTGGAGCCGGCGGCACTGCGCTCGGCAACACTCGCCTTGACGAACGCCACCCGTGAGACGCTGAGAATGGCTGATATGGTGGAAGTCATGCTACGCGGCGCGCTGGATGCGCTTCGTGCGGGAGACCGGCGGCAGGCTTCGGAGATCTCTCGGACCGGCCGGGCGGTCGATCGGCTCGGTAGCGCGATACGCGGTTACCTGGCTGATCTGGGCAACGAGCAGCCGCTCGATGACGAGCAAGAGGGTGCTCGCGCCCAGGAGATTCTCTCCGCTGTGATCAATCTCGAGCACGTCAGCAACATCATTGCCAGCAGCTTGATGGAAACCGCCGTAAAAAGAGTTCAGCGCGGCGAGGCCTTTTCGACCGAAGAACTCAGCGCCATCGCGGCGATGCATGCGGAGCTTGTCGAAAGCTTGCGGCTTGCGATCTCGATATTTCTGCAGGGCGACCCCGGAGGGGCCGCCCGACTGTACGAGCGCAAAGCCGCGCTGCGCGCCATGGAAGCACATGCTACCGCTCTTCATGTCCAGCGCCTGCGCAACGCGGCAACAACCGGCCGTACGGGTGAAGCGGAGGTACTTGGGGGCGCTGCGGAGAGAGGCTGGCTATTTCTGAGAATCATCTGCGATTTGCGACGCGCGCACTCGCACATAGCAACGTTCGCTTACCCCGTTCTCAAGCGAAGCACTCCACACCCGGTGAAGGACTCCTTCGGAGATTAGACGCGCGAAGGCTCAGTCAGCAACTGAAGTTCGACTGCTCATCAATCCGGCGGCGAGGTGTGCTTTTGCGTAGGGACGGCAAAACCAGCGGCGCGCAATGCGGCATGCGTCTGATTGATGGCCGCGGCGGCGGCAGCTCCTGGTACCAGGTGCAGCAGCCCGTAGGCGGTCATAAGCGCGGCGGCGAGTGCTGGCGCGGCTCGGATCAACGCGAGATTCGCGGCTGCCTCGGGATGATCGGCGGCGACCAAGCCGACCAAGTGACCGTCCTGATCCACAAGCGAGCCCAGCCGCAGTTGCAGCGCGTCGAACTGCCACAGGCGTGGCGCCTGCGCGTACCAGCAGATGCTTGTTGCAGTGGATAGGGTGGGGAGAGGCATCTATTGCACGCGTTCGCCGCTGCAGATGTATACACGGGCCTGCATTCCCGCCGCGTTAAGAAAAGCCGGCGCTCGCCGGAACAATTCCACACAATTTCGTCCTCAAGTGGCGTCTTTGGGGGTTGGTGGAGTAAGCGCGCCTAGCCGCTGCCGAGTTGCTCATGGTGCCGGCACGATGTTCGCGTTCATTCGAAACAGATTCCCGGAGTCGAATTGCTTTTTGATTTGCATCAGCCGGGCGCGATTAGGGCCGAAATTGTCGTCAATGGATTTCTGATCGGCATTCGTCAGATTGGTATAAAACCCTTGCGTGAAGCGACTCAGCCGATCCCAGGAGCCCTGGGCCTCAGCACGCCTGCGCTCATTCTCGCTTGCCTCTTGCCACTCAGTACTCAGCTGCAACAGGAAGCCCCCGCCGCGATGGGCGAACGCAGTTTCCGAAGGCGCAGTGTCGGAGATGGCCCCGCCCATAAGAAGCAGCGCGACATTTCCAGGCTCGTGAATCACTGCGTTCACGAGTTCTGGGGTCAACTCCCGGACGTATCCGGCCGTGGAGTAGACCGCTCTGTCGGAAAGCACCGGGCCATCTCCCTCCCTCTGAACGTCTACGTAATCGCGTGCCTTGACATCGTCGCTGCCAGGTCTCGTTGCTGACCGCAACGATCGAAGCAGCGCCTCTCCATCCCGAGTGTTACCGGCGAAACAGAACATGATGTACGGCGTGCGCACGCCGTCGCCGTCGGATACCACGGACAGGTCCAGCGTCAATTCACGGGGTGCATGTGGCGCAAACTCCGCGTAATGCTCCAACACCGCCCGCAGTTGGTTCGACCCGTAGGTCAAGGTGCCCGCCAGTACCTGTGGTCCGACAGGATGCAGCCGATAGTCAAAATAGGTCACAACACCGAAATTTCCACCACCGCCCCGAATGGCCCAAAATAGCTCTGGATTTTCCGTAGCGCTGACGTGCCGAAGCGTCGCGTCCGCCGTGATCAGGTCCGCGGAGATCAAATTGTCACAGGCCAGCCCATAAAGTCGTGACAGCCTGCCGTACCCTCCCCCGAGCGTCAGTCCACCGACTCCGGTGTTGGATACGCGCCCCATTGGAGTGGCCAGGTCATATTGCTGCGCCTCCCAGTCGAGGTCACCGATCCAGGAGCCGCCGGCGACCTGCGCCGATCTATTCGCCGGGTCGACCCTAACTCCGTACAATGCGGAAAGATCGAGCACGACTCCGCCGTTACACATGGAATAGCCGGCGAAGCTGTGCCCGCCCCCACGGACGGCCAGCAGCAGCTCGTGTTCGCGTGAAAAAGACACCGCACGCTGCACATCCGCAGCCCCGGCGCAGCGCACGATCAGCGCAGGTCGGCGATCGATCATCCGGTTCCAGATCCGCCGCGCCTGATTGTAGTCCCGATCGCTGACCGTGATGACTCGACCGTGCAGGCTGCCTGCGAGCTCCTTGACCGCGGCCGCACCAAGCACCGTAGTCTCGCCCGATAAGTTGACAGCCAGAATGTCCTTGACGCCGGAGGTCCCGGCTTGAGTCGCAACGCCTCTGAGGGGAGCGGCGGATAGCGCCGCCACTGCAGCCGCTGATTTGAAACTCACCCGGCAGAACTCGCGTCGATTCACGAGCTGCTCCGCTCTCGCTCATTGGTACAGCGCGACATTGCGGTGCGGCCTAGTATCTGGCGGATACTTTGAGAAAGAGTTGTCGCGGAGCGCTGCGGTTCATGGTCTGGAAATCACCGCGGAAGGGGAATCCGCACACGCCGATTGTCCCGACCTGCTGCCGGTTGAGCAGGTTATGGACGTCCAGGCGAACCTTGACGTCCGGACGTTTACCAGACCCTTCAATGTCGTAGGACGCATGCGCGATCACGAGCCAATAGTTATACCCGTAGATATCATTTTCATACGAAAAGGGCTGATGGAAGTACTCGGTGCTGTTGACACCGGCCTCGATCGAGTCGTATTCGAACGAAAGATCGCTGACCAATGTGTATTCCGGATATCCCGGCTGCGCCGCGCCTCTGATCGGATACACGACTCCCTCAACGTCCAGGTTGTCGCCATAGGTAAATTTACTCAGACCGGCACTCTCGGAAAAACGCCAGTAATCCAGAAATCGATACGCGACGCCCACATCGGAGCCGACGATATCCGACCTGTCGACCGCACCTACGGTGTTGACAATCTGGAAGAGGTTGTTAACGGTCGCCGACAGCAGTCGATCCGAGATAACGCTGTAGTACGCGTCCACGGAGACGCTCAGATCACCGAAGCGGTGCGAGGTGCCAACGGTGAGATTCCAGTCGTGTTCGGGCTTGATACTGCTCGCGGCGCTGTCAAAGACCTGCTGGGTCGACGCCGTCCAGAGCGATGCGGAATAGCCGATGTTGCCCCGCGGCGAGATGCGATAACCCGTCTCCGTCTCGGCGAGATCCGCGAAGACATCGGTCCCGTCAGTCGGGCGCCAAGTTGCCGACACGTGGGGCAGAAACCAGTTCTTCGCATCCAAGGTTCCATATGGCGCGGGGTCAGGTCCGATGCCTCCGCCAGTGGTATCGAATTCGATCGCCTTGAACCCGGCGCCGAACGTCAGCCTGTCCGTCAGACTGTAATCGTCGTGCAGGTAAAACTGCCCATTTGACGTTTTGAAGCGCGAGGCGTTCTCGGTCTGAAACGCTGGCCCGTATAGATTGTAAGGTCCGATGACCTGAAGAGGAGGGCCGCCGCTGCTCAGAGACGGCTCGTTGTACCAGCCCTGTGTTTCAGCAGCCCTCACGCGCTCCTGCCACAGGCCCGTCGTAATCACGTGCTTGCCGACGGCATACTTGAGTTCAGCCGTGACGCCCAGACGAGTCTGGTGAGGGTGCCAGACCTCCTCCGAAAACGGAGCGCCGTCGGGGGACGGGGTCGTGGGGTCCGTAATCGCGATGTGCGTGTAGTTGGTCGCACCGTACAACATCACCTTACCGCTTAAAGCCGACGACAGATTGAAGGTGTGAGCGATCGACCCGATCTCATCGGTGGTACTTTGGCCGCTGTCGTACGGCTCGAGGAGCGAGAGCTCCCCGCAGGTATAGTAACCACAGGAAACGTTGGCATTCTCCGGCAGGGCGCGAAGATACGCCTGCTGATAATTCGGGTACTGGTAATCGGCGGTCCAGCCAAGATTTTGGATCATGGCGAAGGACAGGTCGTCGTATCCCCAGATCTCGGCGTGGGAGTCGGAGAAGAAGACCGTAAAGTCGCCCCACGGTACATCCTGCTCGGCTTTGAAATTGCCGCGCAACATGTACTGAGTTCCGCCGGCTTGATATTTATCGTCCGATATGCGCTGAAACCCAAGGAGAATCTTGGGGCCATCGGACCCCAACTGACCCGTCTGGGTCGAGAGGGTCGTCACCAGGGTGTCGGAACTTCCGTAGGTTTGACTCACCAGGATGCTTGGTGCGGCCGCCGGGTCTTCGAGCGAATAACGGATCTCTCCGCCGGTTACAACGCTCGAGAACGCGCTTTCCCGCGCCGTACCCGGCGACACCTGCACCGAAGAGATGTCATCGGGCACTCCGATGTTGAGCGGTGTCGTCCCCCCCAGGCTGCCGTAACTTGAGTCATTGAGTGGTATTCCTTCGAATACGAGAGCTAACTCATTCTGATGAAAGCCACGCACGAATGTGGTGGCGTCTGAAAGGTCCAGGCCGTAGGGATCCGTCGATGTGTATACGACTCCTGGCAGGTTCTTCACGAGATCCAGAGGATTAGAGCCTGTCAGCGTGTCGGTCATGTCAGCCGTGCGAATCTCGTAGGTATTGGGAGCCACCTGCCTAATCGGCTCGCGCTCCTTGGTCGCTGTGACGGTTACGTCCTCCAGGACACCTGTGTCCTCGTTTTCGGTCGGCGGTGGGGTGTTTGGGTTTACCGCTTGAGCGAGCGCGGGGTTCATCGCAAGAACGTACATGGTCGTCGCAATGGCGGCCGCGCAGCCCATAGGCCAGCCGCTGCAACGAACGACAGCGGGGGCCGGGCTGCTATGCCCGCCACGGAGGACCAAGCGACGATCAGCTGCCAGCATCGCGACTCCTCGATTGCTCAAACGTCTTGAGCCCGAGGAGGGACTGCAGCTATCTCAGCAACGCTCGAGTTGCTCCATTAGCCCTCTCGGGGCTCAGTGATGACCATCGGCGAGCAGCGCCATACACTGCGAACTGGCCCGTCGACGATCTGGGTACTAGGGTGAGGATCCATATGGTGTGGATGCTCCGGTCCAACAACAGACGCCGTGAGCATACGGTTCCATCGGGAGCGTGTTACTGAAGATTGCCTGAAGGCTCCTTAAGACTTAAGGCGCGTGAGCGTCGATGAACTGCGCGAGAGGGTGCTCGAGAGTCTTGCGGCGAGCAGCGCCATTCCTCCTCCGGCCGTGGCAATGGTTGTAGTTCGAGGCGACTGCACCGGCCATCGCGCTCCGTCCATTCGCAGATCGCCCGCGTGGCCCCCATCTCATACCTTAGCCAGGTGCCGTCCCTGAATTGAATCTCCCAGAAGGTCCGGCCGCGCACGCTAACGCCCTGGCGCACGAACGGGCGTCCGCACCACAGCGTACAGCGCGCGGCGATATCGAAAGCTACCTCCTTCGCGATGTTGCCGAAGAGGATCGCCGTTAGACCGGCGAGCCCCAATTGGATAGCTGCCGCCGCCACATTCGGCAGCAGTCCGGCCTGAAGCTCCGCGCACAGGCTCGCCAGGATGACCGCGCAGCCGGCAGGCCGACACACATTGGCGAGTCGCGCGCCTGCGCAGGCCGGCGGGGTTGGTAGGAGGAACTCGTGCATGAACCACCGCAGCAAGTTCGCGCCTGCGCCCGTCAGACTCGCGGGTCGCCACTCCACGCTGGCTCCGGCTACGAGCGCGGGCGCCTGTTACGGCGCACATCCCGGGATGCGTCCTTCGACCTCCAGGTCGCAGCGAGGATGTAGAGCGTCAAGAGCGCCCCGAGCACCAGGAAAGCAATCGATATATTGCCCATGACCGTGCTTCGTTTGGCACCGCGTTAGCGGCGGCGACCGGGCTGAGCGTTACTGAACTGACTAGTGGACTGTAACAACTAAAACGGGAGTATGATCGTGTTCATGAGCACGATCACACTGGCGGATGTGGAACGGGTAGAGCTTCATCGTCGAGCGATGAGTCGCGCGGGGCGGGCCGATGACGCACGCCGTGCACGGCTGATCCTGTTGCTCGATGCCGGGGAGACCTGGGCGGCGATTCGCGAGA
>JASHTN010000151.1 GCA_030040525.1 Gammaproteobacteria bacterium
TTCGACGTGATGGACAACCACTACGTGCCGAATCTCACCATCGGTCCGATGGTGTGCCAGGCGCTGCGCCAGCACGGCGTCGACGCGCCGATCGACGTGCACCTGATGATCCGCCCGGTGGATCGCATCGTGCCGGACTTCGCCGCCGCGGGTGCGACCTACATCAGCTTCCACCCGGAAGCCACCCAGCACATCGACCAGACCATCGCGCTGATCCGCGAGCACGGCTGCAGACCGGGGATGGTGCTCAACCCCGCGACCCCGCTCGACTATCTCGACTACACGCTCGAGATGCTCGACCTGGTGCTCATCATGTCGGTGAATCCCGGGTTCGGCGGTCAGGAGTTCATTCCGACGACGCTGCGCAAGCTCGGTGAGGCGCGGGCGCGCATCGACGCCTCGGGACGGGCGGTGCGGCTCGAGGTCGACGGGGGGATCAAGATCGAGAACATCGGCGCGGCAAGCCGGGCGGGCGCCGACACGTTCGTCGCGGGCTCGGCGATCTTCGGCAGTCGCGATTACGCGCTGACGATCCGCGAGATGCGCCGGCAGATCGGGGCCGGGCAGGCGGGGAGCTGACTACTCGTCGTCGTCCTCGTCTTCGTCGTCATCGTCCATGTCGGCCTGACCGGCAGCGCGCCCGGGGGAGGCCGAGGTCTTCGCCGGCACAATCACCGGACGGGTCTTCATCTTCGGGCGGGCGTTGAAGACGACGATGGTCTTGCCGGTGGCGCGCAGCAGGCCCTGCTCCTCGAGCACCTTGAGCACGCGCCCGGCCATCTCGCGCGAGCAGCCGACCAGGCGCGAGAGCTCCTGGCGGCTCACCTTGATCTGCATGCCTTCCGGGTGCGTCATGGCGTCGGGCTCGCCGCACAGGTCCATGATGGCGTGCGCGACCCGTCCGGTGACGTCGACGAAGGCGAGGTCGCCGAGCTTGCGGTTGGTGCGATCGAGGCGCGTGGCGAGCTGCGTCGCGAGCTCGAACACGAGTCCCGGGCTCTCGGCGGCGATCTGCCGGAAGCGCGGGTAAGTCATTTCCGCCAGCTCGCACTGGTTGCGGGTGCGCACCCAGGCGCTGCGCGTCGGCTGCTCGTAGAACAACCCCATCTCGCCGAAGAACTGTCCGCGGTTGAGGTAGGCGAGCACCATCTCGTTGCCTTCCTCATCCTCGATCATGACCTCCACCGAGCCGCTGATGATGTAGTAGAGGACATCCGGCAGATCGCCCGCGTGGATCACGACCGTCTTGGACGGCACCGCGCGGATCCGGCAATAGCTCAGGAAGCGGTTGATCGCCGGGATCTCGCTTAACGGCTTGATGCTTTCTTCCATAGCCCCCCCAGAGACCGCACTATTTAATATAAAGCGCCGTTCAAATCCAATATGCAGTGCCGGTCATGACCCGGGCGGTGCGCCGCATTAAGGCGCGCAGGGCTGCCGGAAGGCGCTGCCCGCCCGCTGCAGCAGCGCTGGCACCATGCGCGATCTCCTCCGCCCGCATGACCTCGAGTATGGCACGGCTGCGCGCATCAGCCGGCGGCAGTCTCGCCAGGTGCTCGTCGAGATGCCCCTCCACCTGGCGCTCAGTCTCTGTGACGAACCCGAGACTCATGCGATCGCCGAGCAGCGCAGCCAGCGCACCGACGGCGAAGGAGCCCAGGTACCACAGCGGGTTCAGGAGGCTCGGCCGCGAGCCGAGCTCCTTCAGGCGCAACTCGCACCAGGCGAGGTGGTCGGCCTCGGAGGCCGCCGCCGATAGGAGCAATGCGCGTGTGGCTGGCGCGCGCGCGCCGACCGCCTGGCCGTGATAAAGCGCCTGGGCGGCGAGCTCGCCCGCGTGGTTGACGCGCATCAAGGCCGCGCTCTCACGGCGCTCGGCTTCGGTCAGCGGGCCGCAGGCCTCGGGGGCCGCCGGGGCCGGCCGCGCGGCCTGAGCCGGAGCGAGCATGGCGCGCAGGGCGCGATCCGCGGCGGCGATCGCTGAGTCTAGGGTGCGACCGGACTCCATACCTGATGCCTCTATTATAGGGGCCAAAGGCGCGCGGCCTGCCCCGGGCGCGGCATTTTAATGCGCGTTAATGGGCGTTAATGGGCGGCAGCCCCGGCCGGGAGCGGGGCGTTCGCAGGCCCTGATCGCGCGCCTTTGCAATGGCAAACCCGCTTGAGTACACTTCCCCGCCTTTTTTTGGCCCCGGCAGTCCTCCTTACGGGCCCCAGAGACCTTATGAAGACCGTATTTGCCAAGGCCGGAAGCGTCCGCGGCGACTGGTTCATCGTCGACGCGAGCGACAAGACGCTCGGGCGACTGGCTTCGCAGATCGCGCATCGCCTCAAGGGCAAGCACAAGGCGGACTACAGTCCGCACGTCGACATGGGCGATCACATCATCGTAGTGAACGCGAGCCGGATCCGCGTCACCGGCCGCAAGCTCACCGACAAGATCTACTACCACCATACCGGGCACATCGGCGGCATCAAGTCGATCGCGCTGGAGAAGCTTCTCGACGAGCACCCCGAGAGGGCCATCGAGTTCGCCGTCAAGGGCATGCTGCCGAAGAACCCGCTCGGACGGCGCATGTTCAGGAAGCTGCACGTGTTTGCCGGCGGCGAGCATCCCCATCAGGCGCAGCAGCCCAAGCCGCTCGTCATTCAATAGGACCCGCGCCCCATGCCAGCGAGCCAGCAGCATCATTACGGTACCGGGCGTCGCAAGACGGCGACCGCCAGGGTGTATCTCAAGCCGGGTACCGGCCAGATCAAGGTCAACGACCGTCCGCTCGATGAATTTTTCGGGCGCGAGACCGGTCGAATGATCGTGCGCCAGCCACTCGATGCGGTGAAGCTGCACGGGCAGTTCGATATCGCCGTCAAGGTCGACGGCGGCGGCACCACGGGCCAGGCCGGCGCCATCCGTCACGGCATCACGCGCGCCCTGATCGAGTACGATGAGAGCCTGCGCAAGCCGCTGCGCGCTGCGGGGTTCGTCACCCGGGATGCGCGCGAGGTCGAGCGCAAGAAGGTCGGCCGCCGCAAGGCCCGCCGCGGGACGCAGTACTCGAAGCGCTGAGGCTGCTGCCGTGGCGTCCCGCCAATCTTGGGGGATCGTCTAGTGGTAGGACAACGGACTCTGACTCCGTTTACCTAGGTTCGAATCCTAGTCCCCCAGCCAATCAAGAGGCCCGTTGCGCAAACGGGCCTCTTTTCGTCATTCCTGGTCCCCGAGCTTGCGCACGCCCTGCGCCGAGCCCACCAGCAGCACATCCGCCGGCCGCAGCGCGAACAGCCCCACCGTGACGATGCCGGCGAGCTGGTTCAGCTCACGCTCGAGCGCCGGCGGATCGCTGATCACGAGCCCGTGCACGTCGAGGATCTGATTGCCGTTGTCGGTCACGAAGCCCTCGCGCCACTGCGGGCGTCCGCCGCGCGCCGTCAGCTCCCGTGCCACCAGGGCGCGTGCCATGGGAATCACCTCGATGGGCAGCGGGAAGCTGCCGAGCCGCGCCACCAGCTTGCTGTCGTCGACGATGCAGATGAAGCGCCGGGCAGCCGCGGCGATGATCTTCTCGCGGGTGAGGGCACCGCCGCCCCCCTTGATGAGCTGTCGCGCCGGGTTCGCCTGGTCGGCGCCGTCGATGTAAAGCTCGAGATCGGCGACCTCGTTCAGATCCAGCAGCGCGACACCTGCGGCATGCAGCCGCGCGCTGGTCGCTGCCGAGCTCGACACGGCGCGGCGCAGATGCGCGGGCTGCGCGGCGAGCGCCTCGATGAAGAAGTTCACGGTGGAGCCGGTGCCGACGCCGATCGTGGCGCCGCGGGGCACCAGGTCCAGCGCGGCCAGCGCTGCGCGCCGCTTGTTCGCGTCACTCATCGCCGCCTTCGTCACGCGCGCTGCCCCCAGAAACGACTGTGCCCGCCATGAGGAGCGGGCACAGTCTGCGAATTCGACTCGGCGGCCACTCGCGCGACCGCCGAGTTAAGGCCTATTTCTTCTTGCTAGCTTTCTTCTTGGCCTTCTTCTTTGCCTTCGCCATGTTGGCTCTCCAATTTGACGGGTTAGTCCGAGGTCCGAGTATATACACGCGAATCGAAATTACAAGCGACGTCACGCGAAGTGTGGTAGGCGCTGCGCGCGCGGCGACACGTCACGTGCTGGGCGTCCACGCGACGCATGCGGTGCGCGCGACTCGCGCGCTCACTCGAGCGAGAGGATGAACTTCCA
>JASHTN010000152.1 GCA_030040525.1 Gammaproteobacteria bacterium
CCCGGCGCGACGCCCGCCTATTCCAACTACGGCGCATCGCTCGCCGGCTACATCGTCGAGCGCGTCTCGGGCGAGTCCTTCTACTCCTACATCGAGAGGCACATCCTCGAGCCGCTCGACATGCAGCATTCGACCTTCCGTCAGCCGCTGCCGGAGGCGCTCGAGCCACTCATGTCCAAGGGCTACAGGGTCGCCTCCGGAGAGGCGCAGCCCTTCGAGTACGTCGGTCCGGCGCCGGCCGGCTCGCTCGCGGCCAGCGCCGATGACATGGCGCATTTCATGATCGCGCATCTGCAGGACGGGCAATATCACGGCAACCGCATCCTCTCTGCCGCGATTGCCGAGGAGATGCACAACAGCCCGCTCACTGTTCTGCCACGACTCGATCGCATGGAGCTCGGCTTCTTCGAGACCAATATCAACGGCCGCGAAGTGATCGCGCACCTCGGCGACACCGACTGGTTCCACACCTCGCTGCATCTTTTCCTCAAGGAGAACACCGGCCTCTACATGTCCTTCAACAGCCTGGGCAAGGAGGGCGCGGCGGGCACGCTGCGCAACGTCCTCTTCCAGGACTTCGCCGACCGCTACTTCCCGGCCGCCGTGCCGCATCCGGTGACTGAGCAGGTGGGCGCCAAGATGCAGGCGGCCCACGCGGCCCTCATGAGCGGCTCATGGCAGGTCTCGCGGCGCGCCGACTCGAGCTTCCTCAAGGCGCTCGGGTTCATCGGCCAGACCAAGGTGGGCGTCAACGGGAAAGGCGAGCTGGTGCTGCCTTTCCCCGGACCCAATGGCAAGCCCCGGCACTGGGTCGAGATCGCGCCCTTTGTCTGGCAGGACGTCGAGGGACATGATCTGGCATCCGCGAACGTGGTGGATGGCAGGCCCGTGCGCTTCAGCTTCAACGAGCTCTCGCCCTTCATGGTGTTCGATCGCGTGCCGTCGTATGCGAACAGCAGCTGGCTGATGCCGCTGCTGCTCGCGAGCTTCGCAGCGCTGCTGCTCACGGTGCTCGTGTGGCCCGTGGCCGCCATCGTGCGCCGCCGCTACCAGGCGCCGCTCGCACTCGATGCGGACTCCATGCGTGCCTATCGCTGGAGCCGCATCGGCTCGCTGGCGATCGTCGCGGCGCTCTGCCTGTGGGGCCTGTTCATCGTCCTGATCCTGAGGGACACCGGGACCCTCGGCGGACGGCTCGATCCGCTCCTGATCCTGGCGCAGCTCGCGAGCATTGTGGCGTTCTGGGGCGGCCTCGCGCTCATGCTGTGGAACCTCGCGGTCGTGTGGCGCGGGCAGCGCCGCTGGCCGGCGAAGGTCTGGAGCATCGTGCTGGTCATCGCGGCGCTCACGACGCTCTGGGTGGGACTCGAGTTCAAGCTGCTGCACCTCGGGACGCAGTACTGATGCACGGGCTACGACTCGCCGTCGCGGTCGAGAAGCTCGAGTTCGCGGCGCCTTTCCGCATCACCGGCTTCGTGTTCGAGCACCAGGACGCGGTCGTCGTGACGCTGGATGACGGCGTGCACCGCGGCCGGGGCGAGGCCTCGGGGGTCTTCTATCTCGACGACCCCGTCGATCGCATGGCGGCTGACATCGAGGCGCAGCGCGGTGTGATCGAGCGCGGCATCGACCGCGCCGCGGTCCAGGGGCTGTTCCCGCCGGGCGGCGCGCGCAACGCGCTCGACTGCGCGCTGTGGGAGCTCGAAGCGCAGCGTGCGGGACGTCCCGTATGGGCGCTTGCCGGCGTCCCGCAGCCCAAGCCGCTCGTGACGACCTTCACCCTCGGCGCCGAGCCGCCCGAGGTGATGGCGGCAGGCGCACGCCGCTACGCCGAGGCGCGTGCGCTCAAGGTCAAGCTGACCGGCGAGCTCGCGCTCGACTCAGCCAGGGTCGCCGCGGTGCGCGCCGCGCGCCCCGAGGTCTGGATCGGAGTGGACGCCAACCAGGGATACGCCGTCGAGGCGCTGCCGCCCCTCATCCGCATGCTGCACGAGGCGGGGGTCGAGCTCATCGAGCAGCCGGTGGCGCGCGGGGCCGAGGCGGGACTCGAGGAGATCGACTCGGAGATCCCAATCGCCGCCGACGAGAGCGCGCTCTCTTTACGCGACCTGCCTGGTCTCGTCGGGCGCTTCGACGTCGTCAACATCAAGCTCGACAAGTGCGGCGGGCTCACCGAGGGGCTGGCGATGGCGCACGAGGCGCGCCGCCTCGGGCTGAAGCTCATGGTCGGCAACATGATGGGGACGAGCCTCGCCATGGCGCCGGCCTTCGTGCTCGGACAGCTCTGCGACGTGGTCGATCTCGACGGACCGACCTTCCTCAAGCACGACCGCGAGCCTGCGGTGCGCTACAGCGACGGCAGGATCTGGTGCGACGAGGCGGTGTGGGGCGGCCCGCGGGCTGCGTGATGTCCTCGCGCTTCCAGCGCTGGCTGCTCCCCGGGCTCGGCTTCAAGGCGGTGGTCATCGGCGGCGGCTACGCCACCGGGCGCGAGCTCGCGGAGTTTTTCCTGCCGAGCGGACCGTGGGGCGGGATCGCCGCGATGGCGCTCGCGACCGTGATCTGGAGCGCAGTGTGCGTTGCGACGTTCCTGTTCGCGCGCGCCAGCGGCGCGCGTGACTACCTGACTTTCGTGCGCGCGCTCCTGGGGCCCGGCTGGATCGCGTTCGAGGTGGCGTACGTGCTGTTCGTGGTGCTGATCCTCGCGGTGTTCGGCGCCGCGGCGGGCGCGATCGGCACGGCGACGCTCGGACTGCCGACGCTGGCCGGCACGCTGGCGCTGATGACGGCGATTGCCCTCGTGACCGCCTACGGGACGCCGTCGGTCGAGCGGCTCTTTACCTACGTGTCGTTCCTCCTCTACGGCGTCTATGTGCTCTTCGTGCTGCTCGCGCTCACTCACTTCGGCGGCCGGGTCGAGCAGGCGTTCGCCGCGCGGGTGCCCATGCACGGCTGGGTGGCCGGCGGGCTGACCTACGCGAGCTACAACATCGTCGGCGCGATCGTGATCCTGCCGGTGCTCAGGCACCTCGGCAGCAGCCGCGACGCGGTGGTGGCCGGCATCGTCGCGGGCCCGCTCGCGATGCTGCCGGCGCTGATGTTCTTCGCCTGCATGATGGCTTACTACCCTGAGATCGGCGCGGCGACCCTGCCCTCGGACTTCCTGCTGCAGCGGCTCAATCTGCCGGCGTTCCGCTACCTCTTTCAGCTCATGATCTTCGCCGCCCTGCTCGAGAGCGGCACGGGCGCGGTGCATGCCCTCAACGAGCGCATCGGCAATGCCTGGCGCCGGCGGCGCGGCGCCGAGCTCGGTCGCCGGGCGCGTCTCACGATCGCCTTCGTCACGCTCGCGGCGTGCATGCTGCTCGCCGAGCACTTCGGCCTCGTCACACTGATCGCGCGCGGCTACCGCCTCCTCGCCGGGGTGTTTCTGCTGGTTTACGTGCTGCCGGTCCTCACGGTCGGAGTCTCGCGGCTCCTGAGCGGCACGGCGGCGCGGGAGGGAATCGCATCATGAAGCTCACAGTCACGGCCGCCGCGGCGGCCGCGTGCGCCGTGGCCGGCGCGGCGCTTGCGGCGCCGCCGCAGGACTTCGCGCGTCGCGTCGAGGCGGCGCGCACCGAGATCGGCGTGCCCGGGATGGCGATCGC
>JASHTN010000153.1 GCA_030040525.1 Gammaproteobacteria bacterium
CGGGCGTCCGTGCAGTGGCCCCATCCACAGCCGGTAGACCAGAGCCCCCAGCGCAATCATGCAATCGCGCGCGACCACCGCGGCCGTCAGCCACCAGGGCACCAGGCCGAGCCACGCCGACTCGACGAACACCGTGACCAGCAGCAGCTTGTCGGCCAGCGGATCGAGGAACTTGCCGAGCTCGGAAGTCCAGTCGAAGCGCTTGGCGAGGTAACCGTCGAGCCCGTCGGAGACGGCCGCGATGATGAACAGCGACAGCGCCGCGAGCTGCTCGCCGGCGCTGAGCGCCGCGGCGATGGGCCAGACGAGCCCAATGCGGATCAGACAGATGAGATTGGGCAGGTGACGCACGGTACGGCGGACGGACCGGGGACGTACGCCCTCAGCCCGCCGGCTGGTAGCGGTAGATGAGCTGCGGCGCAGGGGCCGCGACGCGCACCAGCCGCGTCGTCCCGGCGAGCCCGCGCTCCAGTCCCGCAGCCCCGCCGCGCACGGTGACCTCGAAGGTCACGATGCCGGCGGCGGTGAGCTCGCTGACGCCGGCCTGGCGCACGCCCGGAACGCTCTGCAGCAAGCGCTCGAGGCTCGCGTAATCGACGAGTCCGGTAACGCCCTCGATCTGCACCGGCGTCGCGACCTCGCTCATTCCGGCGGAGGCGCCCGGCGGCGGCGCGAGCAGATCGACCGCGTGGTCGATGCCGTCGGTGAGCGGACCACTCCAGCTGTCGCTCGCGGCGCGCGTGTACAGGGTCCACTGCAGCTGCCCGGGGGCTGTCGCGGCGTCGGTGCGCCCCACCAGCACCTGATCGCCGCCGTAGCTCTGCGCGGCCTGCAGCAGCGCGTCGGCGCCGAGCGGATTGCCCCCGGCATCCGTCACCGTCAGCGGAATCACGCTGATCGGCAGGCCGCGCTGCTCGGCGGCGTGCTCGAGCAGCGCGCGGTCGCTGTCGGCGTCGGCGCGCGCCGGGGGCGGCGACAGCACCACCAGGGTGAACGGGCGCTCGGGGTCCCAGAGACTGCGCCCGGCGGCGCCGATCGCGCTCTCGACCGCGGCGGCGTCGAACACCACCTGCGGCTCGCCGCGCGGCCCGGTGGCATAGCTCTTCACGTACCTGGCGGCGTCGGCGACGATGCCCCCGAGCGCGGGATCCTCCGCCGACTCGCGCCGCCCGGTGGCACGCACCAGGGCCTCGCGCATCGCGTCCTGGAGCGCGGTGGCGGACTGTCCGTCGAGATCAACCGCATACACCATGACCGGCCGCAGCGCCCAGACGGGCGGCGGCGCCGCGCAGCACAGCAGCAGGAGGCTCAC
Source organism: Gammaproteobacteria bacterium (assembly GCA_030040525.1). Lineage (GTDB taxonomy): Bacteria > Pseudomonadota > Gammaproteobacteria > Steroidobacterales > Steroidobacteraceae > 13-2-20CM-66-19. The sequence goes on from JASHTN010000153.1 coordinate 1,313, forward strand.
CCCCAGGCCATGCGCGCGCGGCTTCACGGCAGTTGCTCTCGGGTCCGGTCGCGACATCGCTCTTCGATCGCACGCCAGGGCGTTGGGCGGAATGTACAATACCATACGCTCCCGCGGCCCCAGGCGGCCGGCGTGCGTACGCGTATGCGATGACAGAGAGCCGCGGCATCACCTATCGCGATGCCGGCGTCGACATCGACGCCGGTGACGAGCTGGTCGAGCGCATCAAGCCGCTGGTGCGCCGCGCCCAGCGCCCCGAGGTGCTCGCCGGCATCGGCGGCTTCGGTGCGTTGGTGGAGCTGCCACCCGGTTACCGTCATCCGGTGCTGGTGTCGGGCACCGACGGTGTTGGAACCAAGCTGCGCCTCGCCATCGACACCGGTCGCCACGATACGATCGGTATCGACCTGGTTGCGATGTGCGTCAACGACGTGGTGGTCCAGGGCGCCGCACCGCTGTTCTTCCTCGACTACTACGCGACCGGCAAGCTGCGCGTACCGGTCGCCGAGGCGGTGGTGCGCGGCATCGTCGAGGGCTGCGTGCAGGCAGGCGCGGCGCTGGTCGGCGGCGAGACCGCGGAGATGCCCGGCATGTACCACGCCGAGGACTACGATCTCGCCGGCTTCTGCGTCGGAGTGGTCGAGAAGGACGCGATCGTCGACGGTACGCGCACCGTCGCCGGCGATGCCGTCATCGGCCTCGCCTCATCCGGCCCGCATGCCAACGGCTATTCCCTCATCCGCAAGCTGGTGCACGTCGCCGGCGCCACCGCGGACACGGTCCTCGAGGGGCGCACGCTGTTCGACCGGCTGCTCGCCCCGACGCGCATTTACGTGAAGCCGCTGCTCGCGCTGCTCGCCGCGCAGCCGGTGCACGCGCTGGCGCACATCACCGGCGGCGGCCTCCCCGACAACATCCCGCGGGTGCTGCCGCCGGGTCTCGAGGTGGCGCTCGAGCGCCAGCGCTGGCAGCGCGATCCGGTGTTCGACTGGCTGCAGCGCACCGGGGGCGTCGAGCGGGCCGAGATGTACCGCACCTTCAACTGCGGCATCGGCATGGTCGTCATCGTGCCGGCCGGGTGCGCTGCGGCGACGGTGCAGTTCCTCGCGGCGCGCGGCGAGTCGGCCGCGGTCATCGGCGAGGTGCGCGCCGGCGGACGCGGGGTAGTCATCCGGGAATGAGCGCCGCCGCTCCGCCGCTCAGGCTCGCGATTCTGATCTCCGGCCGCGGCTCGAACATGGCCGCGATCGTGCGCGCCTGCCGCGCCGGCACGCTCGCCGCCGAGATCGCCGCCGTCGTCGCCGACCGCGGCGACGCTGCC
>JASHTN010000154.1 GCA_030040525.1 Gammaproteobacteria bacterium
CCGAGACCGGCCACCTCGTGTTCGGCACGCTGCACACCAGCTCTGCCGCCAAGACCATCGACCGCATCGTCGACGTGTTTCCCGGCGAGGAGAAGGAAATGGTGCGCTCGATGCTCTCGGAGTCGCTGCGCGCGGTGATCTCACAGACGCTGCTGAAGCGCAACGGCGGCGGCCGGGTCGCCGCCCACGAGATCATGATCGGCACCCCCGCGATCCGCAATCTGATCCGCGAGGGCAAGATCGCGCAGATGTATTCCGCGATCCAGACCGGCGGCGCGCAGGGCATGCAGACCCTCGACCAGTGTCTCACCGACCTGGTCACCAAGGGCACGGTCAGCAAGGAGGAGGCGCGCTACAAGGCGCAGAACAAGGACGCGCTGTGAGACGCCGCGCGCGGCATACGACAGACAGTGTCCGCGCACGCCTCAGCGCGATGCGGGCAGCCAGGCGCGCTACGCGCCGCCTAAGAGGTTCTTGAGGACGGGCAAATGGATCGCGATCAAGCCATCAAGCTGATGCAGGACCTGCTGCGACGGGTCGTGGAGAAGAAGGCTTCGGACCTGTTCATCACCGCGGGCTTTCCGCCGGCGATCAAGATCGACGGTGAGATCCGCCCGCAGAGCGAGCGGGCGCTGACGGTCGAGCAGTCGGCGACCCTGGTGCGCGCGATCATGAACGACCGCCAGACCAAGGAGTTCGACGCCACCAAGGAATGCAACTTCGCGATTGCCCCACCCGGCATCGGGCGCTTCCGCGTCAGCGCCTTCGTGCAGCAGGCCGCAGTCGGGTGCGTCGTGCGCCTGATCAACGCCAAGATCCCGACCTTCGAGGAACTCGATCTGCCGCCGATCCTCAAGGAGGTCGTGCTCAGCAAGCGCGGCCTGGTGATCGTCGTCGGCGGCACGGGCTCGGGCAAGTCGACCACGCTCGCCGCCATGGTCGGCTACCGCAACGAGAAGACCCGCGGCCACATCGTCACGATCGAGGACCCGGTCGAGTACGTGCACACCCACAAGGGCTGCGTGATCACGCACCGCGAAGTGGGCGTCGACACCGAGTCGTGGCACGCGGCGCTGAAGAACACCCTGCGTCAGGCGCCCGACGTCATCCTGATCGGCGAGATCCGCGACCGCGAGACCATGGAGTACGGCATCCAGTTCTCCGAGACCGGGCACTTGGTGCTCGCCACGCTGCACGCCAACAGCTCGAACCAGGCCCTCGACCGCGTCATCAACTTCTTCCCCGACGAGCGGCGTGCGCAGCTGCTCATGGACCTGTCGCTCAACATCCGCGCCCTGGTGTCGCAGCGGCTGATTCCACGCGAGTCCGGCAGCGGGCGTATCGCGGCCATGGAGATCATGCTCAACTCGCCGCTCATCCAGGACCTGATCTTCAAGGGTGAGGTCGCCAAGATCAAAGAGGTGATGTCGCGCTCGACGCGTCTTGGCATGAAGACCTTCGACCAGGCGCTGTTCGAGCTGTACGAGACCGGGTTCATCTCCTACGAGGACGCGCTGCGCAACGCGGACTCGAAGAACGAGCTGCGGCTGCGCATCAAGCTCGAAGGCAAGCGCGAGGCGAAGAGCACCGAGGACGGCGGTGCGCTGCGCATCGTCGAGGAAGAAGAGGGGCGTAGCATCTGATGAAGGCCGCGAAGGAGGCACGCGCCCAGTCCACCGGTCTGACGGGGCGGCAAGCAGCGCTGTCCGGTGCCGAGGCGCTCGCCGCGGTGACCGGCGCGCATCCCACGCTCAACACCAAGCCGCTCTTCAAGCTGATGGTGGAGAAGAAGGCCTCGGACCTGTTCTTCACCTCCAACGCGCCCATCAAGATCAAGATCGAAGGCCAGATCCTGCCGATCAACAAGCAGGTGCTGTCTCCCGAGACGGTGCGCCAGACGGCGCTGGCGCTCATGTCGGCCGAGCAGCGCGAGCACTTCCTCACCGACTGGGAGCTCGACTTCGCGGTCTCGGAACCGGGGCTCGGGCGCTTCCGCGTCAACGTCTTCATGCAGCGCGGCTACCCGGCGATGGTGATGCGTTATATCACCGCGGACATGCCGCGCATGGACACGCTGGGACTGCCGGAGGTGGTCACCGAGCTGGTGCTGCTCAAGCGCGGCCTGCTGCTCATGGTGGGCGCGACCGGCTCGGGCAAGTCGACCACCCTCGCGGCGATGATCAACTACCGCAACGAGAACTCCTCCGACCACATCGTCACCATCGAGGACCCGATCGAGTTCCTGCACACCAACAAGCGCTCGATCGTCAATCAGCGCGAGGTCGGGCTCGATACCAAGAGCTATGCGCGCGCGCTGCGCGGCGTGGTGCGCGCCGCGCCCGACGTGATCCTGATCGGCGAGATCCGCGACCGCGAGAGCATGGAGGCGGCCATCAACCTGGCCGGCACCGGCCACCTGGTGCTCGCCACGCTGCACGCCAACAACTGCGCGGAATCCCTCGACCGCATCATCAACATGTTCCCGCGCGAGCAGCACAACCAGATCTTCCTCGACCTGTCGCAGTATCTGCGCGCGATCCTGGCGCAGCGCCTGGTGATGGGGGTCGACAACCGGCGGCTCGCGGCCGTGGAAGTGATGATCAACACACCGCACATCCAGACGCTCATCAAGAAGGGCGACGTGGTGTCGATCAAGGAGGCGATCAGCACCAGCGCGGAGCGCAACATTCAGAGCTTCGACGCTGCGCTGCACGATCTCTACAAGAAGGGACGCATCTCGCTCGATGAGGCGCTCACGCACGCCGACTCGCGCGCCAACCTGGAGGCGAAGATCAACTTCGGCTGAGGCGGGCCGCGGGCGAGCGCTGCGGCGCCGGCCGCGGGCGCGGTCACCGGCGCGACGTTCCAGGCCGCGATGAACTTCCAGATCTGCGCGTCGATCTCGCGCCAGCGCGGCAGGTTGCGCAGGTGCGTGCGCCAGGAGATGCGCACGCCGCCATAGCGCTTCGAGAAGTAGCGCGCCTGCATCTCGGGGAAGGAGATGTCGGCGGGGTACGGGGCGACGAGGGCGGCGAGCATGATGTCCTCGCCGGTCGCATCGCGCCGGCCGTAGCAGCTGATCCGGCCCTTCGCGGTGCGCCACTGATAGCACCGCAGCCCGTATTGATCCTGGTAGTGATCGGGATCGAGGACCTCCTGCAGCGAGCGCTTCAGCATGTTGGGCGGGTATTCGCCGGGCGCGTCGGGGTCGGCTTCACGTGGGTTGCCCGCATGCAGGTAGACGACCTCGACCTTGTTCGCGTCGGAGTCGTTGCGGTAGTTCTGCAGGGTGTAGCCCGAGAAGTCCGGCAGGAAGAAATCGAAGTGCACTTCCCCGTGATCCGACCGCGCTGCGGGCGGTGCCGGCGGCCCCCCCGGCTCGATCGCCGACCGCTCATACTGCAGCGGTATCGCGAGGCTCAGCTGAGCGGTGATCCTGACCGGCGCCGCGCGGCCCTGCGGCCACTCGCGCGGCGGCGCCTGCTCCTGCGTGCGCGAGCCGGGGTTTCTGCCGCAGCCCCCGAGCGCGACCACGCAGACACTCGAGGCGGCGGCCAGGAGCGCGGCGACGACGGCGCCCGACCGGGAGCTGCGAACCTGCGTGCCTGAGAGCCTCAAGGCCTCCTCCGACGAGCGGCGACTACCGGTAGGTCAGCACGATGGATCCCACGCAGGAGCCGGCGTTCGCGGCGGCAAGCCCGATCTCACGGCCGGAGACCGAGACCTCGCGCCGCCATTTCTGGTAGGTCCAGACCTCCCTGCCGGGAGCCGTGCTCCTGCCGCCCAGCCAGCCGTCGGCCTTCAGCAGCCGATCGAGCAGCTCGGAGCTGACGCACTCGGCGCCGGCACCGAGGCTCAGCGGATACCACGCGTCGCCGAGCTGTACGAAGCGCTTGACGTTGTGCTGGCTCTCGGTCGGCAGCAGCGTCGAGACCCGTACGCGCGTGTGGCGGGCGAGCTCGACACCGAATGCCGCAGCGAAGGCGCGGGGCACCGCCTGCGGGTCCTGCTCGTCGGCCAGCCTGACGAGCCGCGCCGCGAACTCCTCGGCGCTGCAGCCCTCGCCGCACGCCCGAGGCTCCGCGGCACTGGCGGGTGTCGGCATGGCCGCGCCCGCCGCCAGCCCGAGGATCGTCCAGACGCAGCCGATTACCCGAGCCACCGCCGCCCTCCTGCGCCGCAATTGCGGCTCAGAATAACGTGGCAGCTCAGAATACGGTGTACGCATCGAACACCGGGCCGTCCACGCAGACCCGCTTCATCGCCGGTCCGTCCGGCGTCCGCACCTCGACCGTGCAGCCGGCGCAGCCGCCGACCGCGCACGCCATGAACTCCTCGAGCGACACCTGGCACGGCACGCCGTAGCGCCGCGCCAGACTCGTGCTCGCCGCCAGCATGGGCGTGGGGCCGCAGGAGAAGATCTCGAGCTCGGCGAGCTGCGCGCTGCCGAGTGAGCCGAGCCAGGCGTCGGCGAGCTCGGTGACCAGCCCCGGGAAACAGCCGGGAAAGTCCGAGCGGCTGGCGAGGCGGCTCGGGACGCCCCACTCCTCGAGCAGCGGCATGCAGGCGATGGTGCCGGCGGGAATGCCCGGAACGAGGAGCGTGGAGGGGCGGGTGCGGAACGGAAACGGCACCTCCGATCCCATGAGCACCAGCGGCTTCCAGGGCACACCCGGCTCGAGGTGCAGCCGCTCGGCGAGAAACACCATGGGCGGGATGCCGACGCCGCCGCCGAGCAGCAGCGGGCGCGGCCGCTCGCGGTGGGCGCGGAAGGGACGACCGATGGGTCCCAGCACGCTCACGTTCTCGCCCGCCTTGCGCGCGGCGAGCGCATGCAGTCCCGGACCCACGACCTTGTAGAGGAACTCGACCCAGCCGGCGGCCGGATGAGCACGCATGATCGACAGCGGCCGGCGCATCGGGATGGCGGCGTCGCAGGTCAGGTGGGCGAAGCTCCCCGGCCGCGCGTGCGCGGCACAGCGCGGCGCCGCGACGCGCAGCACGAACTGCTCCGCGTCGTAGGCGAGATGCGACAGCACCCGCGCCTCCTCGAGAAAGATGCTGCCGCGGGCGGGCGAGCTCATGCGATCCGCGTCGACGTGAGCACTTCCTCAAGCACCGCCATGCGCACGGCGACGCCGTTACGGACCTGGTCGCGGATCGCCGATTGCGGCCCGTCGGCGACCGCGGAGGCGATCTCGACGCCGCGGTTCATCGGCTGCGGATGCATCACGATGGCCTCCGGGTTGGCGAGCGCCAGGCGCTCGGGCGTCAGCCCCCAGGCGGCGAAGTACTGCTCGCCGTCCGGGAGGTCCGCCGAGCCGAATCGCTCCTTCTGGATGCGCAGCATCATGACGACGTCCGCGCGGCGCAGCCCGGGTGCGAGCTGCGTGTGGCGCGCGCAGCCGGCGAACTCTGCCGCGTCCGGCATCAGGGCCGGCGGGGCGACGATCCTCAGGTCGCCGACACCGAGCGTGCGGAACGCATGCCAGGCTGAGCGTGCGACACGCGAGTGGCGGATGTCGCCCACGATCGCGATCGCGAGCCCCGCGAAGCGCCCCTTGCGCTGGCGCACCGTGAGCGCATCCAGCAGCCCCTGGGTCGGGTGTGAGAGGTGCGCTTCCCCCGCCGACAGCACGCTCACATGAGGCGCCACATGCGCGGCGACCAGCCCCGCCACGCCGGCCTCGGCGTCGCGGATCACGAAGGCGTCCACGTGCAGCGACTCGAGCGTGTACACCGTATCGAGCATGCTCTCGCCCTTGACGCGCGAGGACAGCTGCACCTCGAGATTCACGACCTGGGCACCCAGGCGCTTGGCGGCGAGCTCGAACGACACGCGCGTGCGCGTCGACGGCTCGGTGAACAGGTTGGCGACGGTGAATCCCGCGAGCGTCCGGCTCGCCGGCGGCCTGGCGCCGAGCGGCGTGACGAACTGTTGCGCGCGCTCGAGCAGTTGCTCGAGCTTCTCGCGCGGCAGGCCATCGAGCGTCAGCAGGTGGCGCAGCGAGCCGTCCGGCCGCAGCTGCTCGGTCATCGCACCCCCTCGTCGCGCCGCCTGCCGGCCGGATTGCGGCCGCCGGCGGCTCCCTCGCCGGCGAGCCAGCGCCCGAGAATCACCGCGGCGGCCGTGCTGTCAATATCGTGCTTGCCGAGGCGCCGGCGGCGTGCACCGCTCGCGCGCCGCTCCTTGAGCTGCGCGCTCGCCTCGAGCGAGGAATAGCGCTCATCGACCAGGTGAACGGGCAGTGCGAAACGGCGTTCGAGCTCGGCGGCAAAGGCGCGCGCGGCTGCCGTGAGCGACCCGACGCTGCCGTCGGCATTATACGGGGCCCCCACCACCAGTACCGCCGGCGCGAGCGCGTGCACGGCGCGCGCGATGGCGTTCCAGTCGGGGCCCGAGGGACCTGCGGCGGCGGCACCCTGTGGCGCGGCGCTGCGCGTCAGCGTATCGCCTACGGCGATGCCAATGCGCTTGAGTCCGAAATCGAAGGCGAGA
>JASHTN010000155.1 GCA_030040525.1 Gammaproteobacteria bacterium
TGCCTCGGAGAGGGTCCGCGTTCCGTAAAGACACACTGCGAAGACCACGGCGTTATCGAGCAGGTTCGCCTTCAGTGCGATGCCGCTGTCCAGCAGGGAATAGAACTGATACCTGACGAGAATTCCGGTGGCGAGCCAAGAGAGCATGGCGTAAGCGATCAAGATCCCGAACCACAGGTGAACTTCCGGCAGCTCCATGCGGAATCCGCCTCGCAGAGCGAAGCGGGCGGCCAGCGCGAGCAGAATCACGTAGAGGATCGCGTTCTTGATGCTGAGCCCGGGCGCGAGGCTCTGCGCGAAGCCGAACATATCGATGGCGGTGAGGGCAAAGATCAGCAGGGCAAGCAGGTAACGCATCTAAGGAGTCCTTGAGTGCGGCGGTCCGGCTACGCTCCCTGCCCGTTCGAAGCGGCCAAGGCCGCAAGCTCGGTGCAGTAAGCGGCCATCATCGCGCGCTTCGTGAATCGTACGCGGACGCTCGCTGCGCCAGCGCTGCCCATGGATGTGCGCAGCTCCGGTGACGCAAGAGTCGACAGGAATTCGGTAAGCGCGTCAATATCGCCCGGAGCGAACAGAAAGCCGTTCACGCCGGAATCGGCCAGCTCGGCTGCCCCACCGGTCCGGGTGAGTACTACGGGCTTCCCCATCGACATCGACTCGAGCGCCGCGAGCGAGAAGGTCTCGTGCATCGAGGTGAGAGTCATGACGTCGCAAGCCGCAATGAACGGACGCACGTCCGACTGGAAACCGGTCACGGCGACGTGACCCGTAAGTCCGAGCTGCGAGATGCGGCGATCGATCGCAGCACGCTGCGGTCCGTCGCCGATGATGAAGCCTTTAGCGCGGTGACCGGAGCTTCGCAACCGCGCCAGCGCCAGCAGGAAATCTCCGTGAGCCTTCTCTGGCCGCAGTGCCGCGCAGATTCCGATTACATAGTCAGTGGGGGAAAACCCGAACTGGGCGCGCAGCTCCTGTTTCTCGGTGCTGGTGAAACGATCGGCAAAATGGTCCGTGTCGACACCGTTGTGTATCACGACCTCGCGTCTGGCGCGCATTCCGCGCGCGCTCCAGTACTCGCGCTGCTGCCGACTGACGTACACCAGCAGGTCGAGGCGGCGAAACAGCACCCGATAGAGGGTCATCTGCAGCTTCTCCTTCAACGTCTGAGTGAGCGTCGAGTGAAACACTTCCACCAGCCGCGGCGGCGTGCGCGCCGCGCGCGCCGCGAGCATCGCATATAGGGTCGGATACGGATTGGTACCGACAATTACCCTGACGTTACGCTCGTTGATGTAGTCGGTGAGCGCCCTGACCACGCCGAAATCCAGCTTGTGCCTGACGTTCAGCGGAGTCACGGCATCGAGCCGTTCTGTCTTCAGTTGAGAGAGCAGCGCATCGTCCGGCTTCAAGTATCCGAGGGATAGGCGGTAGGTATCGCAATCCAGATTGTTGAGAAGCGAAACGACGTGCCGTTCGGCTCCACCGATACCCAAGGAGTTGACCAGGAACAGGATGCCGGGCTGCATGCAGAGTTCCCGCGCCTAGAAGTGCATATTGGCCAAGCCTTGCGCTCCGAACCTTGGTCAGCAGCGTCGGGTTTTGGCTGCCGGTGACCCGCCGTCGCCATCGGGTGCTGAACCCGCGCTGCGGCGAAAACAGCATAGTTACGGATTGCGAACACGCCGACAAGACACGCGGATGCCGGGGTGATGGCGATCATGCACCGCGGCAACTAATAGCGACTGCTGCCGTAACTTAAGGTATACTTTTTCGTGCCCACCAAAAATAAAGACCGGGCAGGAAGGCCGGATTTTGGGCGTGTGACGTCCGGGGGCTTATGACAAGGAACCTCGGATGGAGGTCGGATGCGTGTCATTCTCAATAATCTGCTCGGACCACTTGCGCTCATTGTCGCATTTGGTGTCGCGCACGCCGATGAGTACAAAGTCAAGCCCGGCGACATCCTGGCGATAGCGGTGTGGAAAGAGCCGGATCTCACCAGCAACACGGTGCTTGTGCGCCCTGATGGGGGCTTCTCCTTTCCATTGGTCGGCGAGGTCGACGCGCGGGGGAAAGGCGCCCTCGAGCTGCAGAATCTCATCACCACGCGGCTCCGCAAGTACATCTCGGAGCCCGTCGTCACCGTGTCGGTACAGCAGGTCAACGGGAATAAGGTCTACGTGATCGGGCAGGTTACGAAGCCCGGCGAGTTCGTCGTCAATCCTGATGTCAACGTGATGCAGGCACTGAGCATGGCGGGTGGTACTACCACGTTCGCGTCACTGAACAACATCATCATCCTGCGCAGTAGCTCTAGTGGACAGATCGCGCTGCCGTTCCACTACAACGACGTTGCTCATGGCAGAGACCTGCAGCAAAATGTGCAGCTCCAGGCCGGGGACGTCGTAGTCGTACCGTGAACTCACCGCGCCATGCGCTCGCAGCGCACAGAGCCGTGCGGGCGAGTTCAGCGGCCGGTTTAGTCGGCATTGGCCTGTCATTGGCTGCGGCCCCGGCCGTCGCCACCGACTACGAGCTCAATCCATGGTTTAAGCTTGGCGCTGGGTACGATGACAACATCACGCTCGCCTCGAGCGGGCCGAATCAGATCGGGGCGGCCGACGCCCTGGTGGACGCACGAGTCGAATTCCTGGCGCGGGAATCGAATTGGCAGTGGCGCATCACGCCCGAGGCGCGCGGCACTTGGTTTCCAAGCCAATCAGATTTCAATTCCAACGGGGAGTTCCTCAATCTGGAGGCACGGTACACGGGCCAGCGCTCTACGCTCACCCTGGACGGGTACGGCACGTCGCAATCGCTGCTCACGGGCTATCTGCCGACGGCCAATATCGCCACCGGGCTCGGGGTTTCCGAACCGGGTACGACACTCGGCACTCCGGCCACTATCCGCCAGAATCTGGCCTCTCTCACCCCGAGCTACACGTTCGAGATGACTCCGCGGAGCAGCCTCCAATTCAATGCAAGCTATACCGATGTCACGTATAACCACAACATCACAGGGGACGTCGAATATCAGAACGCCACCGGCTCGGCTGGCCTCGTGCTTGCGGCGAGTCCTACCGGCTCCATCTCCCTGCGCGCGACCGCGGCGGACTTCCGTCCCGACACGGGTCTCACGGCGGATACATACGGCCCGGAAGTGCAGTGGGACGGTAAACTCTCCGAGACGAAGCAGTATTATCTGCGCGTCGGTGCCGAGCGGACAGATTTCTCCGGCTCGGTCGCAGGCACGACTGCGGCTTCGAGCGCCACCAACTGGTCGGGCGGCGTAGGGACTCACTGGACCTACAGCGTGAGCGAAATATTCATTGACGCCACGCGTAACGTCGCGCCGACACAGTTTGGCTACGCCGTCAATCAGGATCAGCTCCGTCTGCGCTTGGCGCGCCGACTGACGCCCCGATTTGCGGCGTTCCTGGGGGCGCGCGCCATTTACGAGGCTCCGCTGAGCGGGGCGGTCGCGTCCGGGACCGTCGTCCGCGCACAGCATTACGATTACGCGACGACCGGCTTTGAATGGCGCGTGCGGCGGCAGTTTTCCGTGATCGGCGCTTATTCCTTCACGGAGTACAAAGTTAGCGCACCCGGCCAGGCGAACTCGATCGAACTTTCCGTTGTCTACGAACCTAACCGCCCCGCGGAGGGGCCCGCTATCACCGTCGGGTATTAGTCTGCAGGCGTCGGATTTGAATATGTCCCAAACGGCTGGCGGAGGGTTGTCGGCTCGGGCACGCTTGCTGCGCGCGCGGGACCTTCGGCGCGCATGCGGAGTCAGGCAATGAATGAGGAAAAGACAGAATTCTCCGATTATGTCAATTCATTGCGACGCCGCCGGCCTCTGATCCTGGCGATCTGGCTACCGGGCATCCTCTTGACGGCGCTGTTTGCCGTTGGCTTGCCCAGCAAGTATGTCTCGACGGCCACTTTTCAACTGAGACCCCAGCTCACCAACAGCAGCGGCCTCAGCACCGACAAGGACCAGAACAGCCAGGAGGATACTTACGCTGACCGCTACGTGTCCGGCTTGACCGATGCCGTTCTCGGCTCGGCCGAGCTACGCGCGGCCCTCAGCACGCTGGCGCCCTATCCGCAGCTGAAGGAAGACCCGGTCGCCGCGCTGAAGGAGCTGCAGGGCGACGTCGAGGCCAAGATGGTCGTCCAGAAGATACTCGACCCGCTGACCGGCCTGGAGCGCAAGATCAACGCCGGGTTTACCGTCTCTTATGCGAACCGTGATCCCGAGATGGCGCAAAAGGTAGCCGCCTGGCTTGCGAACGCATTCCTCGTCGACGCCCGGCGGGCCGCGGCAGCCCCGGTGTACAGAGACAGCCAGTTCTACGCGGCCGAGGCCGACCGCCAGCGAGATAGGATCGCGGCGAGCGAGGCTCGGCTCGCTCAATTCAAGCAGCAGAACTTCGATCGACTGCCCGACACGACGCAGCAGAATGTCAGCCTCGAGAACCTGACGGACGAGGAGCTGCAGGGCGTCGAGCGCGACCTGCACACGCAGCAAGAGAACCGTACGTTCATCCTGCAGCAGCTGCAGCAGGCGCGCGCCGCAGGCGCGAACGAGGACACACTGATCGATCTGGAGGCGGAGTATCAGAAGAAGCTGGCGGTGTACGACCCGAACTATCCGGACATGATTCAGTTGCGCCAGCAGATCGATGCGATGCGCCACGGCTACCTCCCAGCCGGTCCTGGTTCGAGCCTCGAGGAGCAGCTGGCCCAGCAGCGCACGGCCCTCGCTGAGCTGCGCCAGCGCTACAGCGAGAATTACCCGGATGTGCAGCGCGTGGAGCGCACGATCAAAGATCTCGAAGCACGCATCGCTTCCGGAGAGAAGGACAAGGACGCCGGAATCGCTGAAGTGCAGACGCCTGCGGTCGTTCAGCTGAAAACGCAGCTGAACGGGGTCGATACGCAGATCGCAGCGTTGGAGCAGCAGCGAGAGAATCTGCGCACCAAGGATGCGAAGCTGCGCGGCAACCTGCAATCGACGCCCGAGGTCGAGCGCGCCTACGACACGCTCACCCGCGATGCCGACACGGCGAAGAAGGCGTACGACGACCTCATCAGCCAACGCATAGATGCTGACGTCAGGGCTGCGGGAATCATGAGCGGTACCGCTGACCAGTTCAAGCTCGTGGCTGCCCCTCTGGTTCCAAAGCTGGCGACGAAGCCGCCACGCCTCGGCATCGCTCTCATCGGTGTGATCGGTGCGACGCTCCTGGCGTTCATGGCGGCGCTCGGCGTGAGCGCGGTGGACTCCAGCGTGCGCGGTAGGCGCGATCTTGTGGCGCTTCTGAACGTAACGCCAATCGGCATTGTGCCGGTGATCCGCAATGCCGCGTTCGCGCGCCGGCGACGCCGGCGACTCGCGGTTTTGGTTGCGACGAGCGCCATCGCGATACCGGCTGCGTATCTTCTCATTCACTTTGCCATGCCCTGAGAGGGAGCGCATGAATCTGGGCCCCCCTTTTCCTGAGACCGGAAACGTCTGGTGAGCATCATTGAAAATGCCTTGGCCTTGGCCAAGAAGCGCCGTGTGCCGGCGGATACGGGGTCGCGGCGCGCCCGAGTGGACCGGTCCGA
>JASHTN010000156.1 GCA_030040525.1 Gammaproteobacteria bacterium
GACCGCCGGCAGCAGCGGCAGAAATTCCATCTCGTAGTGGCCGCGCGCCGTGCGGCGCATGGCGATGAAGAACACCGGGAAGCGCGTCACCCGCGCGATCTCCTCCGGCCCCATGTAGAACGCGGTGTCGCGGTTCAGAAACCGTGTCCAGTACTTGTGCTCGCTGGTGGTCGGCTCCTGATCTGCCACCATGGCGACCGCACGCACCGCGCCGTGACGCCTGATGATGTCGGCCAGCAGCTCCTTCGCCGGCACCATGCGGCTGCCGAAGCGCGAGCGCAGGATCTTCATCTCGCGCTCCGCCCAGGGGTTCACCAGCGGCTTGTAGGCGGCATCGAGCGGGTAGCCGAGCTCGAGCGACAGTGCCAGCAGCATCCACTCCCAGTTGCACTGATGGGCCGCCACCAGCAGCACCGTCTGCCGCTGCGCGAGCAGCGCGCGCGGCGCCTCGAGGTTGATGATGCGCACCCGCCGGCGGATCTCCTGCGGGGACAAGGTGGCGGACTTGATCAGCTCGACCAGCATCTGCGCGTAGCCGCCGTAGTAGCTGCGCATCACGGCGCGCAGCCGCGCGGCGTCGAATTCGGGAAACGCCTGGGCGAGCCCTGCGCGCACCAGCCGCACGCGGTAGCGCACCACGCGGAACGCCAGCCAGCCGATTGCGGCGGCGAAGCCGTAGAGCAGGCCGAGCGGCAGGCATGACAGCAGCCGCACCCACCAGGCCGGCCGCACTGCGGTCGGCGGCGGGAGGGCGGCGGCGCTCGTGTTCTGCGGGGAGAGCTCCGGCGGCATTGAGCCGCTAGTTTACCGGGCCGTCAGTTGACCGGGCCGTCAGTTGACCGGGTGCGGCTGCGCCGGCGCAGCGGGCGGCTGCGGCTGCGCGATCAGCACGCGGCCGAACTTGGGCGCCAGCCAGCGCTCGATGTCGTCGATCAGCGTGAAGGCTGCCGGCACGATCACCAGCGTGAGTGCGGTGGAGGTGATCAGCCCGCCGATGACCGCGACCGCCATCGGCGCGCGGAACTCGCTGTCACCGCCCAAGCCGAGCGCGACCGGCAGCATGCCGGCCACCATGGCGACGGTGGTCATGACGATCGGCCGGGCGCGCTTGTGACCGGCCTCGAGGATGGCCGCCAGGCGGTCCTTGCCGGCGCGCATCTCCTCGATGGCGAAGTCGACCAGCAGGATCGAGTTCTTGGCGACGATGCCCATCAGCATGAGGAAGCCGATCATCACCGAGAGCGACAGCGAGTTACCGGTGATCATGAGCGCCACCACGGCGCCGCCGATCGACAAGGGCAGCGCCGAGAGGATCGTGATCGGCTGCAGCACCCGCGCGAACAGCAGCACCAGCACGGCGAACACCATGAGTATGCCGGTCGTCATGGCCAGCAGGAAGTTGGCGAACAGCTCGTTCATGTACTTGGCATCGCCCTGGTCGACCAGGCGGACGCCGCGCGGCAGATGCGCGAGCGTCGGCAGCGCGTAGATCTTCTTCATCGCAGTGCCGATGGTGGCACCGTTGTTGAGATCAGCCTCGATCATGAGGCGCCGGCTCTGGTTGTAGCGTCGCACCCGCGTCGGCCCCTCGCCGAAGCTGATGTCGGCGACCGCCTTGAGCGGCACGCTGCCGCCGCCGAGGGTCGGCACCGGCAGATTCTCGAGCGTCGCCAGGTCCTTGCGGGTGCTCTCGAGCAGGCTCACCCGGATCGGAATCTGGCGGTCGGCGAGCTGGAACTTGGCGCTGTTCTGGTCGAGATCGCCGATGGTGGCGATGCGGATCGTATCGCTGATGCTCTCCACCGTGACGCCGAGCTGCGAGGCGAGGTCGAGGTGCGGTCGCACCTCGATCTCCGGGCTCGGCAGGTCGTTGTCGATGCGCGCATTGCGCACCACGGTGAGGCCGCGCATCTCGTCGACCACCTTGCGGGCGGTCGTGTAGGTGAGCTGCGGATCGTCGCCCGTGATGTAGAAGACGATATCGCTGCCGCCGTTGCCGCGGAAGAAGTGCACCTGCGCATCCGGGATTGCGCGCAGGAGCTTCAGCACCCGGTCCTCGAACTCGCGCTGTGACACGTGCCGCTGCTTGCGGGGAACGAGCGCGATGTCGAGCTCGGCGGTGCGGATGCCCTCGTCGCTGTTGCCGACCTGCTCGACCACGTCTGCGACCTCGGGCTGGCGGGCGACGATGCGGTAGGCCGCGGCCGAGGCCGCCGAGGTGTCCTCGAGCTGCACGCCCGGCGGCAGCTCGATCTGCAGCGCCGAGGAGCCGATATCGTCCTCCGGCACGAAGGACTTGGGGATCAGCGCCAGTCCCGCGACCGACAGCACGAAGAAGAGGGCGCCCGCGACCACGGTTTTCCAGCGGTGCTGGGCGCACCAGGCGAGCGCGCCCAGGTACCAGCGCATCACCGGGCCATCCTTGTGATGGGGCAGGCAGTCCGATTCCAGCGTATAGGCTGCGATCACCGGCGTGATGAGCCGCGCGACGAGGAGCGAGAAGAACACCGCGGCCGCCACGGTGAGGCCGAACTGGATGAAGTACTGCCCGGTGATGCCGCCCATGAAGCTCACCGGCAGGAACACGGCGATGATGGTGGACGAGGTCGCCACCACCGCGAGTCCGATCTGGTCGGCCGCATCGAGCGCCGCCTGGAAGCCGCTCTTGCCGAGTCGCATGTGGCGCACGATGTTCTCGATCTCGACGATCGCATCGTCCACCAGCACGCCGGCGACCAGCGACAGCGCGAGCAGGCTTATGCTGTTGAGCGTGAAGCCCATCCAGCTCATGAACGCGAACGTCGGTATGGCCGAGAGCGGAATGGCGAGCGCCGAGATCAGCGTCGCGCGCATGTCGCGCAGGAACAGCCACACCACG
>JASHTN010000157.1 GCA_030040525.1 Gammaproteobacteria bacterium
GATGCCGCCCGCCGAGCCGCCGATGATGAACAGCTTGTCCCGCGTGGTCGTGCCGCGCGCGATCAGCGACTCAGCACAGGCGATCAGGTCCTCCCAGGTGTTGTGCTTGTTGGCATCCTTGCCCCCGAGCCGCCAGGCCTCGCCAAGCTCACCGCCACCGCGCACGTGACACACGCCGTAGGTGATGCCCTGGCTGATGGCCATCGCGCGTCGCACGCTGAAATCCGCGAAATTCGAGATGCCGTAGGAGCCGTATGCCTCGATCAGCGTGATCTGCGGACCCTTGACATCCTTTGGCTGCACCAGCGACAACGGCACCATCGTGCCGTCGCGGGCGCTTGCCTTGAGGTCGCTGACCACGAAGGCGGCGGGGTCGATGTCCCCGCGCGTGCCGATCTTGAGATCCCGGAAGCTCCTGGTTTGCGGGTTGTATGCGCTGAGCGTCGGCGGCACCACCCAGCCGGACATGAGAACCGTGACGCCCGGCTGCCGCGGATCGCTGAACGCCTCGGTCGCGTGGCCCGCGAACGGCAGCGCGACCTCCTCGACCCGGTCGGTGCCCCCCGGGATGCGCAGCAGCTGTGAATAGGCGCCGCGGTTGGCGAGCACATAGAGGGCGTCCGAGGCTGCGTGAATCGCCTCGATCACGCGGTCCGGGCTCGCCGGCACCAGGGTCCGAGCCGTGGAGAGCGGCTGGCCGGCACGCACCGAGAGGACTTTGAAAGTCGGCACATCCTTGTGCGACAGGAGAAAGATCTCATCGCCGCGCATGTCGATGCCCGTGACGTCGTCATCGCGCGTCACGAACTTCATCCAGTCGGCCCTGGGATCGGCGATCCTCGCGACCGGCGTCAGCCAGATCGCCAGCTCGTTCTGCACCCCGTTGATCGAGAAGGCGGCGGCCATGGGCGAGCCGACGCCGATCACGACGGCCGGAAACTCCTCGTGCGTGAAGGCGGGTCCGTGCCCGAGTCCGGCGCCGAGGACGGGGACCGGCTCGGACTTCAGGCTCCAGGCGTCGGCGGTCGCATCCTTATATTTCTCCGTCGGCGGATCGTTCGGTGCGAGCTTCTTCAGACGCACGAAGTACAGTGTCGTGCCGTCGTCGTTCCAGGCGGTCGCGCCAAACTGGGCACGATCGATCGGCCCGGCGATCTTGCGCCCGGTGCCGGCGTCATAGACCGCAACGGCGGCGTCCTCGGAGCCGCCGGCGGAGACGCCGACCGCCACCTTGGCGCCATCCGGCGAGGCGAGGAAGTAGTTGATGGCGTACGGCTGCCCGTCGTGCGCGGCGCGCAGCGCTGCGACATCGACGATCTTGCGCGTCCCGGCGCTGTCTCTGACCATGAGATCGAAATTGTCGGATCCCGGGGTGCGCTCCTCGTAGAAGGCCCGGCCGCCGTAGAGCGTGTAGCCCCGTATCAGGCCGAAGCTCGCCGAGAAGGCGGCCATCTCGGCGCGCAGCTTGGGCAACGGGCGGATCGCGTCGAGCACCGAACGGGTATAAGCGCCCTCGGCCTTCATCCACGCCAGGGTTTCGGGCCTCTGCTCCTCCATGTAGCGGTAGTCGTCGGTCACCTGGCGCCCCCAGAGAGTCTCGGTGACGGGTCTGACGGCTGCGCTCGCCGGCTTGGCGAACGCGCCGACCGGCGCAAGCGGATCGCTCGGCGCCGACCAGGCGAGGGCGCAGCCGAGTGCAAGGACCCCGGTCGACATCCAAGTGGCAACACGCGTGGCACGCATGGCAGAGTTCCTTGTTATAGCCGCCCGTGAGGCCGGCTATTCTGGCACAGCACGTCACAGCAGCGTTGGTGATGCGACGCATCCTGCGGGGGGTCAGTTTGACCGTACCGCGCATGGAGCTCGAGCCGCATAGAGTGCCCTGAGGTCCGCGCAGCACCTCGACGCGGTTCAGGTCATAGAGGTCAGGATCGACCACCACCTTGCCAATCTCTGCGCTGGCGGGTGACGACAGCGGCGTCTCGCCGATGTAGGTCCTCGCCAAATTCCTCGGTAGCTCCCGAGGCAACGAAAGCAGTTGGCGTGCGAACGCTCTCCACCCACTCGAGCTGCAGCCCTGAGACGAGGATGCTCGAGCCTTCGCGGCCCGGGTGCGCTTCGAAGAAGTCCCCGCGTTGCTCGAGCATTCCGACGATTGCTTCCTCGATCGGGGTCCCCAGAAGGACGTGGATGCGCCACCAACCTCCATCAAGTCGCGTGGCACCGCTCGCCAGCGGCTCGACGCTCCCGGGCCCGACGTACCTGCCCGCCGGGGACCCGTCGTCGAGCGAAAATGCCGCGGCGCAGTATCTGCCGGCGCCACACAGCTCCATGTAGGCAAACCGCAGTCCTGCCGCCTGAACGTGGGCTGAGGCAAGATAGATGCCTGCCGGAAGGCCCAGGACTGTCTGGCCGACATTGTGGAATCGGGAACCGGACGTGCCTTTGAGCCTGAACGCCCGCGGAACACCCGGCGGCGGGTTGCCGACCTCTTCTACAACCGACTCCTGCCGAGTCCAGACCGGATTGTCCAGATCCGCCGCGTAAATGAGGAGGTTATGCGGAACACCGGGCGGTGTTCCCTTCTGCTCTCTTCGCAATCCAAGCGCCCAGAGGAGCCGCGCCGCGCGCCAGCGTGTACGACGGAGGGGATGGCGCATTGGCCAGTGGAAGTAGACGGGCATCGGCACGCTCCGCCGCAGCAAACCACCGGACGGCAGGCCCACGACCGAAAACCGGTCAGGTGTAAGAGCAGAACATAACGAAACCGGGGGTCTCCTTTCCAGTAAGTCTTTGCCGACATGGGGCCGGCCTCATCGTGGACGGTGCTGCCGGCGTCTCCGGGCGCCGGCTCGTCGTGATGCGGTGCAGCGGCACGCACCGGCGCTGTGGATTCTGTCATGTGAACCGGCCTCGCACTCAGCCTGCAAATCCCGCATGATGCTACCCTGCGCTTACAAGGGGGCCGTAAGACCCCTGAGCGTGAGTCAGTGACGCCCACACTAGAAATAACTCGAAGGGTCATCCCGCTGAATGGTTGCACCGCTCCCCCGGAGTGGTGGTCCGACCTGTTCGGACGCGCGGTCAACGCGTCGATCCTGCATGCGCCCGCCTGGATCGAAAGCTGGCTGGAAATATACGGCCATGAGTTCGACGGTTTCTGGGTGTGCTGGAAGAATTGCGGTGTCACGGTCGGGGCATGCCTGGTCCTGCGACGCACGGTGCGGCGCCACATGTGCCCCATGCCGAGTGTGTACCTGAACACCACTGCCGAGACCAGCGACTGCTCTCCGCTGATGGAATTCAACGGGCCGCTGTACGTGCAGGACATGCAAGATGCCGTCACCGAGGAACTCGCCACGCTCCTTGGCGCGCAGCGCTGGACTCGTCTTCTGCTGGCGGGTTACGAGCAATCGGCCATCGGCCAGGCGTTCCTCGGGAAACTTCCGCTTCTTGACGTCGAACACGAGCAGCGCCCGTCCCATTACGTCGACCTCGGCGCGATCGTGGACAATGACTACGAGGCGACGCTCTCGAGCAAGACCCGCGCTCAGATCCGCCGGACACGGCGGATGTACGAGGATGCGTATGGTCCGGTGACGATCGATGCGCCCGCCGACGTTGAGCAGACGCTCGCGTTCCTGACCGAGCTGGGCAGGTTGCATAACGCGACATGGCGGTCGCGCGGCGTCGCGGGTGCCTTCGAAAGCCCCGCGTTTCTCGAGTTCAACCGGCGGGTCATTCGGCGGCTGTGGCCAATCCGTGGCGCGGAAGTGTTGCGCGCCCGGGCCGGCGATCGGGTTATTGGCTACGTCCACTCCTTCCTGCTGCGTGGCAAGGTGTACTGCTTCCAGACGGGCCTGGTGCGGGAACAGGACAAGAATCTGAAACCGGGAATGCTGACGCACGCGCTCGCGATCCGCCATTACTGCGAACGCGGCTTTCGTGAATATGATTTTCTGGCAGGAGACATGCG
>JASHTN010000158.1 GCA_030040525.1 Gammaproteobacteria bacterium
AAGTCGCCGTACCCATCGTGGCGGCGCGCATCGCCGCCTCGAGCTACCGCAGCGCAGATGCGATCGCGCTGCTTCGCCAGGCGGTCTCAGCCGAGGATCGGCTCGCGCCCGACGAACCGGCGGACTGGTTCTTCCCGGCACGGGATCTGCTGGGTGCGCAGCTGCTCGAGGCGGGGCGCGCGGCGGAGGCGGAGTCGGTCTATCGCGAGGATCTGCGGCGTCAGCCGGGCAACGGCTGGGCGCTCTACGGGCTCGGCCAGGCGCTGCGGGAACAGGGCCGAACGGCGTCCGCCGCCGCTGTGCGGCGGCGCTTCGTCCGGGCCTTTCGACACGCGGACGTGCGACTCGTCGCCTCGGCGTTCTGGTTCACAGGTCCCGACACGACGAGCTGCGAGTGTCAGCACTAGAGCTCAGCCGACCGGCAGCCGGGTGGTGAACTTTTTGGTCCGCAGCACGAAGCTGGTGTTGACCGAGCGGACTGCGCGCAGCCGCAGCAGCTGCGTCGAGAGGAAGTGCTCGTAGGCCTCCATGCTCGCGGCGACGATGCGCAGCAGGTAGTCGTTCGCGCCGCTCATCGAGTGACACTCGAGCACTTCGGGCCGCTCATGCACGAGCTGATCGAACTGCCGCACGGACTCCGGGTGGTGGTTCTCGAGCGACACCACGGCGTACGCGAGAATCGGCAGCCCGATCGCAGGCGCCTTGAGGAGCGTGGCGTAGCCGGCGATGAAGCCCGCTTCCTCCAGCCGCCGCAGCCGCCGCCAGCACGGCGCGGGCGACAGCCCCACGCGCTTGGCGAGCTCCTGGTTGGAGATGCGCGCATCGGCCTGCAGCTCCTCGAGGATCCTCCGGTCGAGGCGGTCGAGCGCGCGGGCGGCAGCAGGTGCGGGGGGCACTGGCACAGCAAGAATATTGCCAGAAGCATGCTTTTGATGGCAACAGAAGCAAGATAATTGCACTTCTCTGGACATAGACTGCGCCCCCGGTGCTCTGCTGAGAGATATCCCATGGCAGCCCCTGCTGCAGCGATGTCCGACGCCGCCCGCCCGGGCACGACGCACGCCGATCAGCCCGACTGGCGGCGCGTGGCGACGCTGCTGCAGGAGTCGCGCGCTCTCGATGACCTCGAGGAGACGCGCCTCCTGCCGGAGCGCAAGGTGCTCTACCAGTTCTCGGCGCGCGGACACGATCTGGCGCAGATCCTCCTCGGGCTGCAGCTGACGGACGCGCACGACGGCGTCGCGGTCTACTACCGCTCGCGTCCACTGATCCTCACGCTCGGCGTGAGCCTCGAGGATGCCGCCGCCGGTCCGCTGGCGCGCTCCGGCGCCTTCAGCGACGGCCGCGACATCGGTGTCGTATTCAACAAGCCGGGCCGGGGCGGTCCGACCGTCCTGCCCGCTTGCGGCGGCGTCGGCGCGCAGTACACGCCAGCCGCGGGCTGGGCGCAGGCGCTCCGCTACCGTCATGAGGTGCTCGCGGACCGCAGCTGCGTGCGCAGCATTGCGGTCGTGCTCGGCGGGGATGCTTCGGCTGCCACCAACGGCTTCTGGTCAGCCCTCAACATCGCGACGACCCTGAAGCTGCCGATGCTGTTCTACATCGAGGACAACGGCTTCGGCATCTCGGTGCCGTCGCAGCTGCAGACCCCGGGAGGCAACATCGCGGCGAACCTGCGCTCTTTCGCGGGCCTCACGCTTCTCGAGGGCGACGGCAGCAGCCCCGCGGAGGCGCACGAAGGCACGCGGCGCGCGGTCCTCGAGGTGCGCGAGAGGCGCGCGCCGGTGCTGCTGCGGCTCACGGTGCCGCGCCTGTCGGGTCATTCCGGTCAGGACACGCAGACCTACAAATCCCCGGAGATACTCAGCGCCGAGCGCGCCCGCGACCCGTTGAATCGCCTGCACCAGTACCTGGTGCCCGCCTGGATGCCCGAGAGCGAGTGGACGCGCATCGCCGCCGAGGCGCGCGCCGACGTGGAGGCGGCGGTCGGCCGGGCGCTCGCGCGGCCGCCGCCCGATCCGCGCGAGCTGACCCGGTTCGTGTTTGCGGAGAGCCGCGACGGCGTGCCGCTGGTGCAGGAGCAGGGCGGGCTCGCCCCCGAAGCTCACGTGCTGCCACGCTCGAGCACCGAGGCGCACCCCCAGGGCGCGCGCATCAACATGCTGACCGCCATCCGCCGCACGCTCGACACCGAGCTCGCCGCCAATCCGCGCATGGTGGTGTTCGGCGAGGACGTCGGCCCGAAGGGCGGCGTGCACGGCGCCACCCTCGGGCTGCAGGAGAAATACGGCGCCGGCCGGGTGTTCGATACCAGCCTGTCGGAGGAGGGTATCATCGGGCGCGCCGTCGGCATGGCCCTTGCCGGGCTGCTGCCGGTGGCGGAGATCCAGTTCCGCAAGTACGCCGATTCCGCCGCCGAGCAGCTCAACGACTGCGGCACGCTGCGCTGGCGCACGCACAACCGCTTTGCCGCACCGCTCGTGGTGCGCATGCCGGGCGGGTTCTTCAAGTGCGGCGACCCGTGGCACAGTCAGACGAACGAAGTGGCGTGGGTGCACGGCATCGGCTGGCAGGTCGCCGTGCCGTCGAATGCCGAGGACGCGGCGGGCCTGCTGCGCGCCGCGCTGCGCGGCAACGACCCCGTGATCTTCTTCGAGCATCGCGCCATGCTCGATGGCGCCTGGGCGCGCCGGCCGTACCCGGGCGACGAGTACGTCGTGCCGTTCGGGCAGGCGCGCGTGGTGCGCGCTGGGTGCGAGCTGACACTGGTTACCTGGGGCGCGATGGTCGAGCGCTGCGAGCTCGCCGCAGAGCAGTCGCAGGTGGACGTCGAGGTGCTCGATCTGCGCACGCTCTCGCCCTGGGACCTCACCGCCGTGCGCGCTTCCGTGGAGAAGACGCACCGCTGTCTCATCGTGCACGAGGACAATCTCACCGCCGGCTTCGGCGCGGAGATCGCCGCCCGACTCGCGCAGGAGAGCTTCTTCAGCCTCGAGGCGCCTATCGAGCGCCTCGGCATGCCGGATATCCCGAGTCCCCACAGCCCGGTGCTGCTCGAGGCCGCCGTGCCCGACGGCGCGCGGATCGTCGGCGCCATCCGCGAGCTGGCCAGCGCGTGAGGCGCCCATGAGCAGCGTCGAGGTCCGCGCTCCCGCGCAGGAGCAGTCCGAAGGCACGCGCTCGCAGCTGCTGCGCTGGCTGAAGCAGCCGGGCGATCGCGTGGTCGAGAACGAGCCGCTGATCGAGCTCGAGACCGACAAGGTGACCGTCGAGGTTGCCGCGCCGGGCTCGGGCATCCTGCGCGAGATCGTCAGGCACGAGCAGGACGAGGTCGCGCCGGGCGAGCTG
>JASHTN010000159.1 GCA_030040525.1 Gammaproteobacteria bacterium
GCGGCTCACGCTGTTCCTGGCCGTCGGCGGCAGCGGCGTGCTCGTGCATCTGGCGGCGCTCTATGGGCTGCTGGTGCTCGGGGCGACGTTCGCCTGGGCACAGGCGGGAGCCGTGTGGGTGGCGATGACGTCCAACTTCCTGCTCAACAACACGATCACGTATCGCGACCAGCGCCTGCACGGCGCGCGGCTGCTCAAGGGACTCGTGTCGTTCTACGCCGTGTGCGCGGCGGGCGCGCTGGCGAACGTCGCGCTCGCGGCTCTTCTCTATCGCGCGCTCCCGGTGTGGTGGCTCGCGGGGGCGGCGGGCGCTGCGCTCGGCGCCGCCTGGAACTATCTGGGCACGCGCCTGCTCACCTGGCGGCGCGCGTCTCAAGAGGCGAGCGAGCGGCCCACGCGGCGATAGAGCAGGAAGATCACGACCACGAAGGCGATCGCGCCGAGCCATTCCGAAGCGCTGGCGAATGAGTCTCCCACCACGCCGATTGGAAACGGGTTGCCGGTGAAGGCGACCAGGGCCGTGAAGGCCACCGCCAGCACGCTCTCGCCGACGATCAGGCCGGAAGCGAGCAGCACCCCCAGTTGCTTCACGGCGTCCGGTTTGGCGCTCCGGTCGGCACCCCGGTCGAACCACCAGCCGACCACCGCGCCCACGCTGACCATCAGCGTCGCGGTCGTCGGAAGGTAGATGCCGAGGCCCACGGCGAGCGGCGGCAGGCGCAAGGACTTCGTGGTCCTCGAGAGCAACCAGTCGAAGACAATGACGCCGGCCCCTATGAGGGCCCCGCCGCCCATCAAGCGCCATTTCTCCGGGTCGCTCTGGATCACTGCCTGAGCGAGGGCGGAGATGAGGCCCGCCTGGGGGGCGGGGAGCGCGTGGGCTGTCGCGCCGGGGGCGCCCGCAAAGCCGTAAGCCTTGTTGACGAGATCCAGCACCGGCGGGATCACCAGAGCGCTGACCATGACGCCGTACACCAGCGCCCACTGTTGCTTCGAGGGCGTGGACTCCACCAGCTGGCCGGTCTTCAGATCCTGCAGGTTGTTGTTCGCAATGGCCGCCACGTTGAACACGACCGCCGTGACGAATAGCGCGTAGGCCACGAGCGCCTTGCCCATCTGCGGGGGAAGCGACGACTTGACGGTGACCACCAGGAACAGCGCCGTAGTGGCCACCACGAGGATCCCGATCCCCGAGAGCGGACTGTTGGAGGCGCCGATCAGCCCCGCCATGTA
This sequence comes from Gammaproteobacteria bacterium, assembly GCA_030040525.1. GTDB lineage: Bacteria > Pseudomonadota > Gammaproteobacteria > Steroidobacterales > Steroidobacteraceae > 13-2-20CM-66-19. The sequence goes on from JASHTN010000159.1 coordinate 1,234, forward strand.
GCCGCAAACCGTCGAGACCAGGAAACCGATGACCACGACGATGATGATGCCGCCGACGGTGAGCAGCAGCGCATGCTGACCGAGGCCCGCGCTCGTTGCGAAGTTCCACAGCAGCCAGCAGATGGGCACGATGCAGATCAAGGACACCAGGCCCACCTGATCCACGGGAATGTCGTGCTCGGTGCGCGCCAGGCTCTCCCCCCGGCCGGCCTTGCGTGCCCGCGAGGAAGCGATCGCGCCTTTCAGGCCGCCGATTACGGGTCTCACGAGCTTGAGGAGCGTCCAGATGGCGGATACGGCGATCGCACCGGCACCGACGTAGCGCACGTAGTGACTCCAGGTGGCGTGCGCGAGCACTGCCGCATCGCCTGCGCCCGGGTGCAGCGCGCTGAAGTGCGGCACGCCCCAGCCCCAGCCGATGACGGCGCCGACGAACATGGCGATGCCGCAGCTGATGCCCACCAGGTGGCCGATGCCGAACAGAGCCAAAGAGAGCTGGAAATCGAAGCCGCTCACCGGTGCCTTCGGCTCACTGCCCAGACGCAAGCTGTGGGCGACGTCTCCGAGGAACAGCCGCGTCTGCACCAGCACCAGGAACAGTGCGGAGACCAGCGAACCGACCAGCACCGCCATCAGGCCCTTGCCGCCGGACTCCACCGAATCCTTGTCCGCCACGTCGCCGGAACCGACCTTGATGACCTCGGCGCAGGCGGTGCCCTCGGGATAAGGGAGATCCGAGTCCGTGACCAGTGCGCGGCGCAGCGGGATGGAATACATGACTCCGAGGATGCCGCCCGCAGCGCAGATGGCGACCGACTGCCAATAGGGAAAGCCGCTCCACCACCCGATCATGATGAATCCGGGCAGCACGAAGATTATCGAGGAGAGCGTCCCGGCGGTGGAAGCCACCGTCTGCACGATGTTGTTCTCCTGCGCCGTGGTATTGCCGAGCCAACGCAACAGCGCCATGGAGAGCACCACCGCCGGAATGGAGGTGGAGAAGGTGAGCCCGGCCTTCAGGCCGAAGTAGACGTTGGCGGCGGTGAAGACCACGGTGAGCAACCCGCCGAGCACCAGCCCGCGCAGCGTCAGCTCGGCGCGCGATTGCGTGCGGATGTTGATGCGCTCGGCGCGCGATTCCGTGCCCATGTCGATGCCCCCGGTTGAGTTGTGGTTGTTGTGCTTTGTTGTCTCGTGCATCCGCAAGCGCGAGTCGTGCTCAGGTGGCGCCCGCGATGCCTACGCGCGCAGCGCCTCCTCCAGGAGCGTCGTCAGCGGCTTCAGGAAGAATGATTCCTCGGGCATGAGGCACGCCTCGATGCCGTGGCGGGCGAGCGCGGCGGCCACCACCGGACCGACCGCCGCGACCAGAGTGCGCCCGAGCGCCGCGGCGACCGCCGGCGGCGGGGCCGAGGCGAACAGCCGCTCCACCTGCGGCGTGCTGGTGAAGGCGATGGCGTCGACCTCGCCTGCAGCGAGGCGCGCGATGAGCCGCTGCACGGCCGCATCGTCGGCGCCGTCGGCGTACACGTAGGGCGCAACCATATGCACCGTGGCGCCTCCGCCCGCGAGGAACTCGATCAGCGGCCGGTTGGGCTCCGTGCCGTAGAGCTGCACGCCGACGCGGCGCCCGGCGAGGCTCTCGCGGCCGAGACTCGCGATGATGCCCGCGGTCGTGGGCGGGGAGACCGCGATGTCGGGCTTCAGTCCGAGGTCCCGCAGCGCGCGCGCCGGCTTCGGCCCGCGCGTGATGCGCCGCACGCGCGCCAGCGCGGCGAGAAACGCCTCGCGCGACTGCGGCGCATGGCGCTCGATGCATTGCAGGATGCGCCTGAGTCCCTCGCCGGTGGTGAGGATCAGGTCGTCGAGTTCCCCGCGCCCGAGCCGGGCGGCGAACTCGAGCACCGGCGCCGGGTCGGGCGCGTCCCGGATCGCCACCAGCGGGCAGCGCAGTACGCGTGCGCCGCGCCGCTCGAGCATCGCGGCGAACACCTCGATCTCGCGGGTTTCGGGCACGGCGACCGTACGGCCGGCCAGGGGCTTCGGCTCCATGACTGCCGCATCTTGCCACGCTGGCGGCCGCGGCGCCGGGGCGGCGCTGCGCTATGCTGCGCGGGCCGCGCAGGCGGCGCAGGATGAGGAAGGCGCGGGTCGGCTCATGGGCAAGATCTTGGTCGGGATCATCGTCGTGGCGGTGCTCGCGCTCGCCGGGTTCACGTGGCTGACGCTGCACTGGACGTACTCGGAAGGCGAGCGGGCAGGCTACGTGCAGAAGTTCTCGAAGAAGGGGTGGTTCTGCAAGACCTGGGAAGGCGAGATGGCGATGGTGACCATGCCGGGCACGGTGGCCGAGAAATTCGCCTTCACGGTGCCGACCGATGCCGTCGCCGCCAAGGTGAACGCCGAGATCGGCAGGCGCGTCGCGCTGCACTACGAGCAGCACCGGTGGATTCCGAGCTCCTGCTTCGGCGACACCGAGTACTTCGTGACGGACGTGCGCGTGGCGGAGTAGCCGGCCGGGACACAGCGCCGCCGGCCACCTCGAGCGGGATGCGCGCCGAGCAGGACGCCCGCCGAAGGTGCGTCCATACGCACCAACACTACCAGCCGCACTGCTGGCCCCGGTTCTGCTCCTCGAGCCACTGCATGAGCGGCT
>JASHTN010000011.1 GCA_030040525.1 Gammaproteobacteria bacterium
GCGCTGCCGGCAGCCAGAGCTGCTCCTACGCGCTCACCGCGGCCGAGCAGTCTGCGCGTCTGAAGCCGCTCGACCTCAGCTATCTGCCTGGAGACCTGCGGCGCTACGGCGCGCTGCCCGCTTCAGACGTGAGCGAGGCGCTGCGGGCCGCCGTCGACCAGGCGCAACGGCCGGGCGGCTCGGCGGTCTACGTGCCGGCGGCGCTTGGCAATCAGTGCACGGTCAGCGCCGGTGTCACGATCGGCGCGCCGATCACGCTGTACGGTGACAACCGCTACCAGTCGGTGATCTCGACGCACGCCGACATCACCGTGCTTACGATCAGCGGTGCGGCATCGCAGGGCGTGGTCGTCAGGGACCTGCAGCTCGTCGGCAAGGGTGCCGGCGCGACCCGGCCCGGCATACTCGTCAGCGGCTCGCCCTACAACGCCTTCGAGCGCGTGCGGGTGCGGAACTTCGGCGTAGGCATGCAGTTCGCGACCGGGGGTTACTCCAGCTTCCTCAACCGCATACTTGGCTCGGAGATCATTCTCAACAACCGCGTCAACATCGACTGCCAGTCCCAGACACATCAGCTGTCGCTGCATCAGGTGACCTTCGGGGCCGCGCCCACGGGATTGCGCCTCGTCGACTCGAGCGGGCTGTCGGTCTTCGGCGGTGACTGCGAGGGATGCACCGAGGTGTGCATAGACCTCGACAACGCCACTACGCGCAACGGCAACCACTACCTCTGCGGGCTCGACCTCGAGGGCAATCAGTGTGCCTATGGCGACGTGCGTATCGGCAACTCCGCCATGGTCCAGGGAGTCACGCTGGTCGACTTCGTGCTGTCGCCGGGCAGGCACGATCGCTGGTTCGTCAACCCCGTGCGCTGCGGCGGGCTGAACGTGACCGGCTGCACGATCTGGAGCGGCTATGCGAGCGGCGACTGGATCAATCGCTCGGGCGAGCTGTCCGGCCTGGTGTGCGCCGGCAACGGGCGGCGGCTGGACGGCAGCCGCCAACCCCTCGGTCCCGCTGCCGACAGTTTCTGGTCACCCCCGCAGCACCCGCAGGCGTACCGCGCGCCACAGGTGTTCGACCCGCACTACCAGGACAGCGCAGCCTACAATCAGTACGCCGCGGTGACCGGTGACCTGAATGTCGCGGACGGACACTGGTACGCGGGCCTGGACGTCGTGCACGTCTATCCGTCCGCCGCGCCGGCGCCCGGGGTCAAGGCGTATGCACGCGCGATGATCGCCAGCAGCGAGGACTGCGAGGGAGTGAAGTGCGGCGCTGCGCTGATGCGCGGCGACGTGGACATCGAGGGCGCGATCGGCATCGTCGGGCAGGCGAGCACGGGCGCGCAGTCGGCCGTCTTCAGCGCTACGAACAAGCCGGGCGCACAGGCGAGCGCGCCCTCGAGGTGGCTCGCGGTCACGCTGGACGGCACGACCCACTATATCCCGTGCTGGCGCTAGCCGGGCAGCACGGCGCGCACGGCGACCGATCCTCGTCAGTGCGAGCCTCGCGCGCGGTGTCAACCGACCCTGGTCCCCGGCGTTGCAAATGAGAACAGGTATGCGGTAAAGCAATGTAACGGTTGCGATCGCCGGGGCCGAATGGTCTAAAATGATCGCAAAAGTGCGGCCGACCCGCCTCGCTCATGGATGAGTGAGCGCAGGTCAGGCACTGGGGTGGAGGTGGCATGACGGACAAACACGCGGCTGGAAAGTCCGCGTCGCTGAGTGTTTCGGCTGCCGCCGCCGTTCTGGCGCTGCCGCGTCAAACGAAACGTCTGATCATGCTGTCGGCCGACGCGGTTGCAATTCCGACCGCGCTCTGGGCCGCGCTGGCTTTGAAGTTCGATCGCCTCGATCCCGCGCTCGAGCGCACTTTCGCCTATTTCCTGGTCGCCATCGCCTCGGCGCTGTTCTTCTTCGCCGTGTTTGGTCTGTACCGCGCCGTAGTCCGCTTCATGGGACCGAAGGCGATGGTGACCGTCATCGCAGGCGTCAGCTTCTCGGTGCTGGTGCTGGCGCTGTTCGATCGGCTCGCCGCCAGCCACCAGATTCCGCTGTCGGCGTTCGCGATTTACTGGGCCCTGGCACTGCCGTACGTCGGCGGCAGCCGCTTCATCGCGCGCTACCTGTTTCTGCGTGCCACGGGGGTAAAGCGCAGATCCGGCGCCCGCGTGGCGATTTACGGTGCGGGCGATGCCGGGGCGCGCGTCTGCTCGGTGCTGCGCGGTGGCCCGGACTTCCAGCCGGTGGCGTTCATCGACGACAAGAAGTCGCTGCAGGGGAGCAACATCAACGGCATCCGCGTATACGGCCCCGAGTCGCTCGCTGAGGTGGTGCGCCAGCAGCGCATCGACCGCATTCTGCTCGCCATGCCGACCGCCTCGCGCCGGCGACGCCGCGAGATTCTCACCCAGCTCGAGCCCCTCGGGGTGCACGTGCAGTCGCTGCCGAACCTCTCGGATCTGATCTCCGGCAAGGCGCAGATCAACGAGCTGTGCGACGTCGATGTGAGCGACCTGCTGGGGCGTGACCCGGTGCCGCCGAAGCCGAAGCTCTTCGCGTCCTGCATCCGCGGCAAGTGCGTGCTGGTGACGGGCGCCGGCGGCTCGATCGGCGCGGAGCTCTGCCGGCAGATCCTGCGCCTCGGCCCGAGCCGCCTGGTGCTGTTCGAGATGTCGGAGCTCGGGCTGTACACCATCCAGCGCGAGCTCGAGGAGGTGGCTGCGCGCGAGCGGCTCGACGTGGAGGTGGTGCCGCTGCTCGGCAACGCGCATCACCGGCACCGCGTGCGCGAAGTGTTCGCGACCTTCGGCGTGCAGACCGTCTACCACGCCGCCGCCTACAAGCACGTGCCGATCGTCGAGCACAACGTGGTCGAGGGCATTCACAACAACGTGATCAGCACCTGGTATACGGCCGAAGCTGCGCTCGAGACCGGGGTCGAGACTTTCGTGCTGGTGTCGACCGACAAGGCGGTGAACCCGGCCAACGTCATGGGAGCGACGAAGCGACTCGCCGAGCTCGTGCTGCAGGCGCTGCAGGAGCGCACCACCCAGACGCGCTTCTGCATAGTGCGCTTCGGTAACGTGCTCGCCTCCTCGGGGTCGGTCGTGCCGCTCTTTCAGGAGCAGATCCGCCGCGGCGGTCCGGTCACGGTGACCCACCCGGACGTGATCCGCTACTTCATGACCATCCCGGAGGCTGCGCAGCTGGTGCTGCAGGCCGGCTCCATGGCCAAGGGCGGGGATGTGTTCGTGCTCGACATGGGGCGCCCGGTGCGCATCGATGACCTGGCGCGGCGGCTGGTGAACCTCATGGGGCTCACGGTGCGGGATGCGAACAACCCGGACGGCGACATCGAGATCGAGTACACGGGACTGCGCACTGCGGAGAAGCTCTTCGAGGAGCTGCTCATCGGCTCGAACGTCACCGGCACCGATCATCCGATGATCATGCGCGCGATGGAGCACCGGCTACCGTGGCCGCGCATGCAGGAGTATCTGAACGACTTCCTCGTCGCGCTCGCGAGCTTCGACTGCCACCGCGCGCTGCAGCTGTTGAGCGAGTCCGTGGCCGAATACCAGACCGCTGTCGACATCCGCGACCACGTCTGGACGCGCAAGGCGGTGCTGCCGCATGCCCCGGGGGCGAAGGTGGCGGATTTCGCCGCCAAGCGTCGCCTGTCCGAGGCCGGCAAGCCCACGCAGGGCCAGGGCCCGCTCGCCTGAGGCCTGCCCGTCCGCGCAGCCGCGGACATTCCTCAATTCGGGTATCTTGGCGGCAGCCCGCGCTTGAGCGGACCGCAGCGCTTGCTTTAGGCTTCGCAGCTTCCTGCCTTTGTGCTCAAGAACTTAGCCCAGATTCACTGACATGCGGGTCACCATTTTCGGCTCCGGCTACGTGGGTCTCGTGAGCGGCGCCTGCCTCGCCGATGCGGGCAATCACGTCATGTGCGTCGACGTCGACGCCGGCAAGATCGAGGGGCTGAAGCGCGGCGAGGTGCCGATTCACGAGCCGGGGCTCGAGGCTCTCATCAAGCGCAACGCCGACGCGGGCCGCATCGAGTTCACCACCGACGCGGTCCGCGGCGCCGGCCACGGCCTCTTCCAGCTGATCGCGGTCGGCACACCCCCGGGGGAGGACGGCTCCGCCGACCTGAGCCACGTGCTCGCGGTGGCGCGCACCATCGCGACGCACATGAGCCGCTACTCGATCGTCATCACGAAATCGACGGTGCCGGTGGGAACCGCGGATCGCGTGCGCGCCGAGATCGACAGCACCCTCGCCGCGCGCGGCGTGAAGTGCGAGTTCGACGTGGTGTCGAACCCGGAGTTCCTCAAGGAGGGTGCGGCAATCGCCGACTTCATGAAGCCGGACCGCGTCGTCGTCGGCACCGACAACCCGCGCACCACCGAGCTGCTGCGCGCGCTCTACGAGCCGTTCACGCGCAACCACGACCGCCTGATCGTCATGGACGTGCGCTCGGCCGAGCTCACCAAGTACGCCGCGAACGGCCTGCTCGCGACCAAGATCAGCTTCATGAACGAGCTCGCCGCCATCGCCGAGCGCGTCGGTGCCGACATCGAGAAGGTACGCATCGGCATCGGCTCGGATCCGCGCATCGGCTACAGCTTCATCTACCCGGGCACCGGCTACGGCGGCTCGTGCTTTCCCAAGGACGTCAAGGCGCTGATCCGCGCCGCGCATCACGCAGGCCTCGATGCCGAGCTGCTCGGCGCCGTCGATCGCGTGAACGACCGACAGAAGGGCGTGCTGGTGCGCAAGCTCAGCGCGCATTTTGGCCCGCGGCTCGCGCGCTGTACGTTCGCGCTCTGGGGCCTGTCCTTCAAGCCCAACACCGACGACATGCGTCAGGCTGCAAGCCGTGCCATCA
>JASHTN010000160.1 GCA_030040525.1 Gammaproteobacteria bacterium
AGACATCGCTTATCTTTCATCCCGATCGGCGGGTGCCGCGCGCAGCACCTTGCCGGGATTCATGATGCCGTGCGGGTCGAACGCGCGCTTCACGGCCCGCATGAGCTCGAGCTCGGTGGCGGGCGCATAGCGCTCGAGCTCGGCGACCTTGAGGCGGCCGATGCCGTGCTCGGCGCTGAAGCTGCCGCCGAGTGAGACCGCCAGATCGTGCAGCGCGCGCTGCACCTCGGCGGCGCGCGCCGTCAGCTCGCCGCGCACCGCGCCCTGGGTCTCGCTCAGGTTGAAATGCAGGTTACCGTCGCCGACGTGGCCGTAGGCGACGAGGCGCGCGCCGGGCACGTGGGTGCTCACCCAGCTCGAGCCGCGCGCGACGAACTCCGGCAGCGCGCTCAACGGCACGGAGATGTCGTGCTTGAGTCCCGCGCCCTGCTTGCGCTGCGCTGCGGGGATGGTTTCGCGCAGTCTCCACAGCGCGGCTCGCTCGCGCTCGCTGCCGGCGAGCGCGGCATCCAGCACCAGGCCGTCGTCGAGCGCTGCGCCGAGCACCTCGGTCAGAATCGCAGCGAGCGGCTCGGCGGCGCGCGCCGAGCTCAGCTCGCACAGCACGTACCAGGCGTGCGACGCCCCGAGCGGGTCGGTGACCCCGGGGATGTGCTGGGTGGTGAGCTCGATACCGATGCGCGGGATGAGCTCGAAGGAGCTGACCCGCTCGCCGCTCGCCGCGCGCAGCCGCGCGAGCAGCGTCACCGCGGCACGCACGTCGGCGACTGCGGCGAAGGCGGTGGCGGTGCTCGCGATCTGCGGGAACAGCTTGAGGCTCGCCGCGGTGATGACGCCGAGCGTGCCTTCCGCGCCCAGGAAGAGGCCACGGATGTCATAGCCGGTGTTGTCCTTGCGCAGGCCCGAGAGGCTGCTGAGGACGCGCCCGTCGGCCAGCACCACCTCCAGCCCCAGCACCAGGTCGCGCATCATGCCGTAGCGCAGCACGCTGGTACCGCCGGCGTTGGTCGAGAGGTTGCCGCCGATCTGACAGCTGCCCTCGGAGCCGAGGCTGAGCGGAAAGAGGCGCTGCGCCTGCGAGGCCGCCTCCTGCACCTGTGCGAGGATGCAGCCGGCTTCGGCGATCAGGGAGTCGTTGGCCGGATCGACGCTGCGAATGCGATTCAGCCGTGCGAGCGACAGCACCAGCTGCCGCCCCGACTCGTCCGGAGTCGCGCCGCCGCAGTAGCCGGTGTTGCCGCCGTGCGGCACCACGCCGATGCGCTGCGCGTTGCAGAGCGCGAGAAGCCGTGACACCTGAGCGACGCTGCGTGGCAGCGCGACGCCGAGCGCGCGCCCGCGGTACAGGCCGCGTTGATCGACCAGGTACGGCTCGCATGCCGCACCGGTGAGCAGCGCCTCGGCGCCGAGAATCCCGCGCAGTGCATCCTGCGCCGCGCCGCCGGGTGCGCCGTCGCGGGCCGCGGCGCCGGGGCGTCCGCCCGCAGTGTCATCCGGCCCGGCGGCGGGCAACCGCGCGCATCTCCCTCAGGGAATCGACAGCGCCCGCAGCGCCGCGATGCGCTCAGCGAGCGGCGGGTGGCTCATGAAGAGGCGGCGCAGGCCGCCAGCCGCATCGCCGCCGGCGATGCCGAAGGCGGCCAGCTGCTGCGTCGGCAACGGCTCGTGCACGCGCTTGAGCTCCTCCAGCGCCGCGATCATGTTGTCGCGGCCGGCGAGCTGCGCGCCGCCGCGATCGGCACGGAACTCGCGCCAGCGCGAGAACCACAGCACGATCATGTTGGCGAGTATGCCGAGCAGTATCTGGCTCACGATCACGCTGAGGAAGTAGGCGATGCCGCGGCCGTCGTCCGAGCGGAACAGCGTGCGGTCGACGATGTTGCCGATGATGCGCGAGAGGAAGATCACGAAGGCGTTGACGACGCCCTGGATCAGGGCGAGGGTCACCATGTCGCCGTTGCGGACGTGGGTCATCTCGTGGCCGAGCACCGCGGTGATCTCCTCGCGGTTCATGCGCTGCAGGAGCCCGGTGCTGACTGCGACCAGCGCGGCATTGCGGTTCGCGCCGGTGGCGAACGCATTCGGCTCCGGCGAGTCGAAGATGCCGACTTCCGGCATGCTGACGCCGGCGGCCTGCGCGTGGCGCTGCACTACCGTGAGCAGCCACTGCTCGGTGGGATCGGCCGACTGTCCGATGACGCGCACGCCCATGCTGCGCTTGGCCATCCACTTCGACAGGGCGAGCGAGATGAACGAGCCGCCGAAGCCCCAGAACAGCGCGAACACCACCAGCCCGCCGAGGCTGCTGCCGTGCGCGGTGAGCCAGGTGTCGAGACCGATCAGATGCGCGACCACCGTCAGCACCAGGACGACGGCGAGATTGGTCGCAAGGAACAACGCGATGCGTTTCATGGCAGCACTCTACCGTTACCGCAGCCGGGTCGCCAGCGTGGGGCCGGCGCCGGGAATTTCAAGAGGCTGAGGCGGCGTGCCGCCTCAACCGGTGACGACGCCGAGCGCGCGACCGACCAGGAAGCTCACCAGCCCGGCCGCACCGCCGATCAGCAGCATGCGCAGCGCGCTGCGCAGCGCCTGCCGCCCGGTGAACAGCGACAGCCCGAGCCCCACCGTGAACAGGGCCACGGCCGTCAGCAGCGCCGCCGCGACGATAGCGCGCGCGGCCTGCTGGTGCAGCAGGAACGGCAGCAGCGGCACCGCGGCGCCGGCGGCGAAGGTGACGAAGGAGGAAAGCGCTGCACGCCACGGTGAGCCGAGATCGTCGGGATTCAGCCCGAGCTCCTCGCGCGCCAGCACATCGAGTGCCTGCGCCGGACGCGCGAGCAGCGCGCGGCTTACCTCGCGTGCCTGCGCGAGATCGACGCCGCGTGCCTGGTAGATGAGCGCCAGCTCCTCGGCTTCCTCCTGCGGATACTCGGCGAGCTCCTCGCGCTCGAGCGCCATCTGGTATTCGTACATCTCGCGCTGCGAGCGCACCGAGACGTACTCGCCGGCGGCCATCGACAGCGCACCGGCCAGGAGCCCCGCAGCGCCGGCGGTGAGCACGTAGCCGCTGGCGGCGCCGGCGCCGGTCACGCCGAGCACCAGACTCATATTTGAAATCAGACCGTCATTTACGCCGAACACCGAGGCCCGCAGCGTGCCCCCCAGGGTGCTGCGGTGACGCGCGCCCACCTCGGCGAGCGAGGTCGGCATCGGGTGACCGGCGAGAGCGGTGGCAGGCGCGCTGTAGACCGACAGACCGCGCAGCTTCATCGCCGCGAGTACCGCGCGCATGGCACGCGGCTCGAAGTGGCGCAGCAAACGCGCCACGATGCGCGCGCGCGTCGCTGGTGTGAAGACCCGCGGCGGCGCGGCGCAGCCGGCCGTCGGGCTGCGGGCGGCGACCTGCTCCCAGCGCCGCGCCTGCTCCTCGGCGGCGGCGGCGAGCTGCTCGAACAGCCGGCGCTTGTCGGGGTCGGGTTCTGCCGCTGCGACCCGGCGGTACAGCCAGGCCGATTCTTTTTCGTGGTACCAGCTATCGACGCCCGGGGCGGTCAATATTCGTCCTGGTCGTCGGCGTCGTCATCCTCGTCCTCGTCCCAGTCGTCATCGTCCTCGTCGTCGTCCTCTTCCCATTCTTCCTCGTCCTCGTCCGAGTCGTCGTCCTCGTCCGACCACCCCTCGGGTTCCTCGATGCGCTCGAGGTCCATCTCGTGCCAGGCCTCGAGGTCGAGCTCCTCGATGTCGCCGTCGAGATACTCGATTTCGATGAGCTCCGAGTCCTCATCGATGGACAGGACGCGGAACTGTTCTTCTTCCTCCAGGTTCTCGTACCACTGTCCGGGAACCGGCTCGTAATCTCTGCTCACCGCGCCACCCTGAGTCAGCTTCTGCGCGCGGACAGTGTAGGGGCTGCGCTGCGGTTGGGCAACGCAGCGCGTTTGCGTATAGTTTTCCCGCCATGGAGCAGCCCTCGCAGCACAGCGCACCCCTGAAGCGCGCACGACGCATCGTCGTCAAGGTGGGCTCGGCGCTGCTGGTCGACCCGGCGAGCGGCCGCATCAACCGCGGCTGGCTCGAGACCCTGGTCGAGGATCTGCTGCGTCTGCGCCAGCGCGGCCAGCCGGTGATCCTGGTGTCGTCGGGGGCCATCGCGCTCGGGCGGCGGCGGCTGGGCCTGCCGCCCGGGCCGCTGCGGCTCGAGGAGAGCCAGGCGGCGGCCGCGGTGGGACAGATCCGCCTGGCGCATGCCTACAAGGAGCTGCTCGAGGCTCGCGGCGTGACGGTGGCGCAGATGCTGCTGACGCTCGAGGACAGCGAGCGGCGCCGCCGCTACCTGAACGCCCGCGCCACGCTCGAAGCGCTGCTCGCGCAGGGGGCGCTGCCGGTCGTCAATGAAAACGACACGGTGGCGACTGCCGAGATCCGCTACGGTGACAACGATCGGCTCGCGGCCCGCGTTGCGCAGATGGCGGGTGCCGATTGCCTGGTGCTGCTGTCGGATGTGGCAGGGCTGTTCAGCGCCGACCCGAACCGAGATCCGCGCGCGCGGATCGTGCCCGAGGTGCGCCACATCGGGCCCGACATCGAGGCCATGGCGGGTCGTCCGGCGTCCGCGCTCGGCTCCGGCGGCATGGCGACCAAGATCCTCGCCGCAAAGATCGCGGTCGCGGCCGGCTGCCACCTGTGTATCGCCGCGGGCGGCCACCCTCACCCGCTCAGGCGCATCGAGGAGGGCGCGCCGTGCACCTGGTTCGTGCCGAGCGCGACCCCGGCGGCGGCGCGCAAGCAGTGGATCGCAGGCACGCTGCAGCCGGCAGGCGCCTTGAGCATCGATGCGGGGGCGCTGCAGGCGCTGCACGACGGGCGCAGCCTGCTGCCGGCCGGCGTGACCGCCGCGCGCGGCCGCTTCGAGCGCGGTGACACCGTGAGTGTGGTCACCGCCGACGGCACCGAGGTTGCGCGCGGCATCGTCGCTTACTCGGACGCGGACGCCGCCCGCATCATGGGGCGCCGCTCGGCGGAGATCGAGGCGCTGCTGGGCTTTCGCGGGCGCGACGAGATGATCCATCGCGACGACCTAGTGCTCCTGCCGCCGGCGGCGGCAGCGCGCGGGCGCGCGGCGAGCTAGGCGCGGCGATGGACGACCCGCCATGGCCTCGATGTCGGGCCCGATGTGGC
>JASHTN010000161.1 GCA_030040525.1 Gammaproteobacteria bacterium
TCTGGCGCAGCGCCTCGTGGCAGCGCATGACGAGTGCGATCGGCGAATCCCGCGGACCCTGCGCGATGGCATCGCGTGCGACGGCCGCCGCGGCCGCCGCCTCATCGCCGTGCCCGATGCCGTCGATGACGCCGATGACCACGCCGCCGTCGTAGGGCTGCACGATCTCCAGGTCGCCCGAGTCCCGGTGGCCGGGCGTGACGAAGCGCGCCACGGCGCACTGCAGACTCAGGTCCGCCACTTGGTCACCGTCACCGTCGTCCCGCTGCCGAGGCGCGACGCGATCTCGAACTCATCCATCAGACGCTTGACGCCCGGCAGCCCCAACCCGAGCCCGCCCGAGCTCGAATACCCGTCGCGCAGCGCCTGGGAGACGTCCCTGATACCCGGTCCCGAGTCGGCGGCGACGATCGTCAGGCCCACCGCGCCCCCATGTCCATTGAGCGGCTTGAAGGTCACCGTGCCCTGGTGCGCGTAGCTGACGATGTTGCGGGCCAGCTCCGAGATCGCCGTGGCGATGAGCGTGGCCTCACTCGCGGAAAACCCGGCCTCGAGCGCCAGCGCTCGGCCCTGCTGGCGGGCGGCGACGACGTCCCTGTCGCTCATAACGAGAATCTGCGTCTCCGCTGACAAGCGCAGCAACCTTCAGTTGATGGTCCTGGACCTGTGCTGCAGGTAAGCCAGCCCCTCCTCGAGATCAAGCGCGGTTGGGATGTCCTCGAGCGTGAGCCCGAGCTGTACCATGGCGAAGGCGACCTCCGGCTGGATGCCGACGATCACCGTATCGGCACCGCGCAGCCGGATCATGTGCGAGATCTCGAGCAGCGTGCGCGAGGCGAATGAATCCATCACGTCCATCGCGGTGACATCGACGATGACGCCCGCGGATCGGAAGCGCACCACCTGCTGCACGAGGGCGCTGCGCAGCTCGAGCAGGTCCGCATCGGAGAGCGCCGCCTGGATCGTGGCGATCAGCACGTCGCCCTGCTTGAGGATCGGTACCTGCACGCGATCAGCTCAATACGACCTTGTAGCCGAGCAGCCGCTCGGCCTGCTCGATGCCGCCCTGCAGATCGCCGACGGTATTCATCTTGCCGAGGTCGACACCGATAGTGACCAGAGTCTGCGCGATCTCCGGCGACAGTCCGGTGACGATCACGGTGGCGCCGAGCAGCCGCGAGGCCTCGACGGTCTGCACCAGGTGGTTGGCGACCGTGACGTCCATGGCCGCCACACCGGTGATATCGATCACCACCACCTTGGCGCGGTTGGTGCGGATGGCGCGCAGCAGCTGCTCGGTCAGCTGCCGGGCGCGCTGCGGATCGATGACGCCGATGATCGGCAGAATCAGCAGCCGCTCGCGCACCTGCAGCACCGGGGTCGACAGCTCGCGGATCGCCTCCTGCTGCTGGCGGATGACGCGCTCGCGCTCCTGCACGAAACCGACCGCCACGGTGTTGGCGATGCGGTTGGCCGCCGGCTCGTAGGCGTCCAACACGCGGTTCAGCTTCTCGAAGTCCGACTGGTATTTCGCGAACAGCGAGCGCGCCAGCACGTCGCGCAGCAGCAGCACGATGCCGACCACCTCGTTGGTCTCCACACCGCGCGGAATGATGCGTTCGGAGAGGTTGCGGGCGTAGGCGGTCAGATCGTCCACGTTGCCGGTCTCGAGCACGGCGACGTAGCTGTCGTAGACGGAGGTCGCTTCCTGAAAGATTTCCTCCTGGCTCATGGCGCCCAGCAGGTGTGCTTCGCCGATGCGGCGCACCCATTCCTCGCGCAGCAGCGTGCGGTTCTGGCGCAGGTGACCCACCAGCTCGCGGAGCAGCTCCGACTGAGACTCCCCGCGCGGCAGCTCGGCGACGATACGGCTGCGGTGCAAAAGCGCTTCCTTGGACATGGTTCTCTCTCGGCCTGGCATGGCAACTCCCCCCGGGGTCGGATCAATCGATCCGACCAGTGCGGAAAACCCATCAAGTACCAGCTCGCCGCAGCGCGGCCCATCGGGACCCTCCCGGGGCGCGGCTCGGGTAAAGACCCTAATCGCGCCGCGGATCGGGGCCTCCGCGTACGGCCCCCTCAGGTCTCAAACAACTGGGCTGCGATATTCCTGAACGACTTGAACTCGAGGGCGTTGCCGGAGGGGTCGAGAATGAAGAGCGTCGACTGCTCGCCCGGCGCGCCCTTGAAGCGGGTACAGGGCTCGATCACCCACTCGACCGCCTGTGTCCTGAGCCTCGCGGCGAGCGCCTCCCAATCGGGCGCCTCGAGCACGACGCCGCAGTGCGGCACCGGCACGCCGTGTCCGTCCACGGGGTTGAAGTGCGGGGCGATACGGCCGCGGGGACCGAGTTGCGGGTTCAGGTGGCAGACGAGCTGGTGCCCGTAGAGGTTGAAATCGACCCAGTCAGGGGCGCTGCGGCCCTCGGTGCAGCCGAGCGCCTGCTTGTAGAAGCGCCGCGCCTCGTCGAGGTCGCGCACCTGCAGCGCGACATGAAAGGGCGTGAGTGTCATGGGCGCTATTACTTCACGGGGAGAGCCGCGGGCGCAAGCAGCTCATCGACGCGCAGGACGGGATAGAGGTTGAACTGCTCGTCCCAGGAGGCGTGACGCCGCAGGAAGAAGCCGAGGCGCGCCTGCGGGCTCGCGGCGAACGCGGGATCGGCCGCGAGCCGGCGCGCGAACTCCGCCGCGAGCTCACCGCTCCCGGCCAGCATCTCGCGCGCGATCTGCTCGGCGACGTACGGCTCGAGGGACTCCTTCTGCTCGTAGCAGGCGTTGAAGAAGCCCCAGGCCGACAGCGAGTCGGGCGCCTGCGGCTCGAGCAGATGCAAGACGAGGCGTGCCGCGGGCTGTGCGATCGGCACGAACAGCGCGCCGGCGCGGATGTCGCGCGTCTCGCGCTGCCACCGACCCTCGAGTCTGAGGCGCATACGCCCCTCGAAGGGCGTCGCGGCGAACTGCGCGCGGCTGGCGCGAAACGCCTCGACGCGAACAGCCTCGCACGCGGCGTGCAGCGGCCCGAAGGCGAGGCCATGCAGCGCGAGACGCTCGCCGACCTCAGCCGCCCAGGCCACCGGAACCACATAGCCGCCGAGCGGCGCCTTGACGACCAGCGCGGGCGTCACCCGATCATGCAGCGGCACGCGCCAGGTCTGCTTCACGCTTCGGTCGTAGACGGTGACCGGTGCGCCGGAGATCGACGACGGCTCACGGGTGTAGGCGTAGCCGGGAAAGTCGAGGAGCGCTGCGCCGCCCGCAGCGCCGGCATCCGCGGCTGCGCCGCTTCCGGGCTCGCGCCAGTGGGAGCTGTAGTCGAGCACCACGTCGAGGCCGCCGAGGCGCGCCGCGCGCGCGTCCGCTGCGCGCACCAGCCTGTGCCAGCCCGCGCCGTGCGCGGCGAGAAGCGCGGCGAGTACACCGTGAGCTGAAAGCCCGAGGCGGGGTCGTCGGGCGTCGCGAGGTCGGGGTAGAAGGGCAGGGGCATCGAGCCCTGCGCCGCGAGCCTCGCGATCAGCGCATCGCGCAGCTCGCGCCCGGCGGCGTAGAGCTGCGGATCACCCTGGTTGATGGGCTCCGCCTGCAGCGAGACGTCCGGCTGGAAGTCGGCCCCATCGGTGACGTGCAGGTCCGCGCACACGAGCGGATCCCAGGCGCGGATCAACCCGAGGAGCGCGCGCATCTCGGGGGCATCGGCCTTGGTGTAGTCGCGGTTGAGGTTGAGATTCTGCGCCGTGGTGCGCCAGCCAGTCTCCTCGGGCCCGGCCTGGTTCGGGCGGTGCCAGCGCCCGAAGCGCTCGTGTCCGTCGACGTTGAACGCCGGCACGAAGAGGATCGCGATGCGCTCGAGTGCGCCGGGGGCTGCGGCCCCGGAGAGGATCTCCCGTAACGCAATGAAGCCCGCGTCCTTGCCGTCGCTTTCCCCCGGGTGGATGCCGGCCTGCAGCATGAGGAGCGGGACCTGGCGCGGGTCGGCGCGCGAGATGACGAGCGCCCGCATCGCCCGACCCTCGGCCGAGCGGCCGAACTCGATGCTGCGCACCACGCCCGGCCAGGCGGCAGCGAACGCGGCGCACAGCCGTGCCACCTCGGCGCTGCGTCCGGTTCTTACGAACCCGGACTCCTCGGCGAGAGTGGCGAGAGTAGCGAGAGTGGGGTCGGGCATGGCGCGCAGTGAGGGCACGCGCAGCTGCGCGCGGTCAGCCGCGTGCCCGAACCGAGACGGCAGCGTGACTGCGCCCGAGGAAGTCGGCGACGATCCACGCCGCTCCGGTGATCGCCAGGTTCTGCGCGTTGCCTTCCCAGTTCATATGATTGTGAGGATCGGACAGGAGCTGCGGCAGCCATACCAGGAGTCCGAAGATCACGAACATCAGCGTGAGCAGCCGCGACGCCGTGAGCGCCACGCGCCCGGAGAGTATCGCGACAGCCGCGAGCGCCAGCGCAACGGTCGTGACGACCGCCCAGAACATCTGACCCGGAGGCAGCCACCTCGGCACGAAGCCGGCGGTGCCGCCAAGATAGAAGAGCTGCTCCAGGGTGAAGGACACGACGCACACTCCGAAGAGGTACCGGCCGGCGGCCGCGACCCGCGTGGCGCCGGCGCTCCCGCCCGCCGCGGCGTAGACGATCATCGCCCCCGAGACCAGCGAGAGCTGCTCGAAGAGATTGCCCCAGCGATCGTAGACGAGTGGCTCGGCGGCGATCTGCGGCACCCAGCGCAGAGCGAAGAACAGATAGACCGCGCCGAGGAGCACTGCCGCCGGTCGCGCGGTCCTGCGCCACTGAACGCCGAGACCTCCCAGGAGTTGCGCGGCCGCGGCGGCGTAGACGAGCGCCCGGCCGTGCGGGCTGTGCCAGAGCGAGCGCAGCTGCTGCCAGGAGTTGAAGTCGTGTCCGGCCAGATCGACGAGGCCAAAGGCGAACGCCGCCGCGCCATACACGTGACGTCCGAGACCGCTCATCGGACGAGGGGAGGTCAGCCGGCGGACCGCTTCGCGCTCGCCCCGAGGTGCTGCACGGCTGCCAGCGCCTGCGCGACATTCTCCTCGGGCGCGACTCCGCCGATGGTGTCGGCGATCCTGCCGTCCGGCGTCACGATGAAGGTCACGCGCTGTGCAAAGGCATGCCCGATCTCGATGCCGCGTACATCCTTCAATCCTGCCGGTCCCTCCTGGACCTTGAGATCGTAGGACCGCGCAATTTTGCCGTCGGCGTCGGAAGCGGTCGGGAATTTGCCGGCGCAGTAACTCGGATCGGCGGAAAAGTCCTTGAGGCGCTCAATGCTGTCGAGCGACACCCCGATGATGGTGGCGCCGGCGGCGGTGAACTTGTCGCGGTTGACCGCGAAGGTATGCGCCTGGATATCGCAGCCCTGGGTGTAGGCGGACGGATAGAAGTAGACGACCACTGGCCCCTTGGCGCGTGCCTTCTTGAGCGAGAAGGTGAACTGCTTGCCGGCGAGCGAGGCCGGTGCGGTGAACTCGGGTGCGACGTCGCCCGCCTTGAGCGCCGCCATCGCCGGCAGGGACACGACACTTGCCAACAGCAGACCCAGGTGCAGCCCTTTCATACGTTTCCCCGTCTCCCAGCCGGTGCGTGCTTCTGGCGGAGAGCTTAGCGTGAATACCGCCAGCGAGCCACCACCGGGACGGGATGCAATGCAATATATGCTTAGCGCACAAACAGCCCGGCCACGGAGTATTGTTGGTGCCGTGCCACGCCAGCGATAACTCGAGAACGAGAGGGCACCATGAACATTCGAACACTGCAGCGCGGACTCAAATACCGTGGCCGCGTGAAAGCGGTACGTCAGACCTACCACGTCTTTGAAGGCCAGGGCTACTTCTTCGTGCTTTCTTTCGCCCTCTCGAAGGCGCGTCGCGGTTCGGGCTACTTCAATGTGATCGCGACGGGTGCTGTGGACTACGTGCAGCAGCGTTTGGGCGGCACGCGGGGAGTGACGGCTAAGAACGTCGTGCTCGCAGCACGACGCACGCGCCACGTCCCCACCACGCTCGCAGCTCTCAATGTCCTCTACATCCTGGTCGCGCTGGGAGCGGCGAGCATCGTGCGGGCAGGGAAACACCGGCAGCTTTTCTTCACGCTGAGAAAAGGCCGCGTGGTGGAGCTGCAAAGCTGAAGCCGATAGTCGGCGACCCATCGACGCTCTCGCGGCAGGCCCTTGAGCCCCTCCAGGGCCATCGAGGTGGCCGACGGGTATCCGCGCAACCCCAGGAGGCGGGCAATGCTATGCTTCTCGCCGAGCGGCGGACTCGACGGAACATGGAAGCCCGGAGGGCAGCGAAGTAATACCGCGTGACCACCGCTCGCGATCCGTCCTAAGGGGAGATGAGCATGCTCAAGATCGGGGGCGTACTCTGCGCCGCACTGGCGATTCTGCTCGCAGGGTGCGGCAAGAGCTCGCCGACATCCGCTGTCGCAACCAGCACGGCTCGCGGAACGCTCATGTTTAACCCGCCGGTGCGGCTCGCATCGCTCGATGCGCCGACCCTGACGGAGGATCTGGGGGAAACGTCCTCCGGCCAACAGCTGCTCGAGCTCGCCGGAACACCGACCTGCGGCGTGGACGTCTATTACATCGAGTACTGGACGGTCGGTGCCAAGGGCGAGGCTGCCTCGGCATCGGGGGCGCTCATGGTTCCGACGGGAACGGACGCGCCCTGCACCGGACCGCGGCCGATCGTGCTCTATGCGCACGGCACGGCCTTCGAGAAGACCTATAACATTGCCGACATCGCCGATTCCAGCAATTCCGCCTACAGCGAGAGCGCCCTGATCGCCGCCATATTCGCCGCTCAGGGCTACATCGTGGTGGCGCCGAACTACGCCGGCTATGACATCTCCAACCTGCCTTATCATCCGTATCTGATCGGCGCTCAGCAATCGAAGGACGTGAGCGATGCGCTGACCGCGGCGCGCACCGCGCTTCCCAACACCTTCACGCCGGGCACCAGCGATAACGGCCAGCTCTTCATCACCGGCTACTCCGAGGGTGGCTACGTCGCCATGGCGACGGTCAAGGCGATGACTGCCGCCGGCGAGACCGTCACCGCCTCGGCTCCCATGTCGGGACCCTACGCGACCGAGGCGCTCGTCGACGCAGTTTTTCTCGGTAGCGTCAACATCGGCTCCACGGCGTTCACGCCGCTCTTCGTGACGGCCTATCAGGAGGCCTACGGCAACATCTACTCCGAGCCGACCGACATCTACGAGCCGCAGTACGCGCCCAACATGTTCGAGCTGCTGCCGAGCAACACCCCGATCGACACGCTGTTCGCCAATGGCACGCTGCCGGAAACCGCTCTGTTCAGCAACTCGACGCCGGTCATCCCGGGCAACGCCCAGCTGACGGCGCTGCTGGCTGTTCCGGCCAACCCGGTTTTTGCGATCGGATTCGGAACGCCGAATCTCATCACCAACGATGAACGGGTGAGCTACGCGATCGATGCCGTGACGAACCCCGACGGGGCCGTGCTGGCCCCCCCGAGCGTGGCGCTCGCCGCCACTCCGCAGAACACGCTGCGCATCGCGCTGAAGACGAACGACATGCGCGACGGTTCCTTCTGGGCACCGGGCGGACCGATGCTGATGTGCGGGGGCGATCAGGATCCGACCGTCTTCTTCAGTCTCGATGCGGGCACGATGGCGACCTACTGGGCGGCATTGCCCGCCGGGCTGATCACCGTGCTGGACCTGAACGCGACCCCGACGGCGAACGATCCGTTCGCGCCCCTGCAGGTTGCCTTTCAGCAGGATATCGCCTCGATACTCGCAACGAGCGGGGAGGTGGGCGTCGCCGAGTCGTATCACGACACGGTTGCGCCCTTCTGCACCGTTGCGGCACGCGGCTTCTTCAGCAAGTTCTGAGACTAGGGTACCCATGCGAACGACAACAATCACTGCGCTCCTCGTGCTGCTCGGGCTCGCTGCACCGCTCGCCCGTGCGGACGACTCCGGTCTCGACAATCAGGTCCGCATCGGCCTCTACTACATCCATTACGCCTCGAACGCCGACGACATCAGCGGTCCGTACACTCCGCCGGGTCTCAACCTGCGCATCGATGACCTCGAGACGCTTTATCTCGCTTATGTGCGGCGGCTGTCGACGCATTTCGAGCTCGAGCTCGCCGTCGGCTATCCGCCGCTCACCAAGACCGTAGGCCGCGGGCCTGCAATGCTCGGCTCGGTCCCGTACAACGGACAGGTGATCTCCACCGCGCGCTGGCTCGCCCCGTCCCTGCTCCTTAACTACAAGTTCTTCGACGATGCGGCGAAGCTGCGACCGTACGTCGGGATCGGGGTCAACTACACCGATTTCTACAGCCGCCAGTCGACCTCGGCGGGTGACGCCGTGACCGGCGGCCCCACCTCCATCTCGCTGCCATCGTCGATCGGGCCGGTCGGAGCGGTCGGCCTGAGCTACGGCATATCGGATCGGTTTCGCGCCTACGCGTCGTACTCCGTGTCGTACGTGCACAGCCGGTTGACCGCGGATACCGCGGGCCTGATCCACACGACCAACATCGACTTCAATCCACGCGCCCTGGTCGTGTCCGTCGGCTACTCGTTCTAGCGCGATACGGTCCAGGCTCCTGCGCCGCCCAGGGGTGCGTTATGCAACCACGCGCGGATTGGACTGCCAGTCGCAATCGCTACGAGACGCCGCTCGGGCGATCCCGCTGGAAATGTGACGCAGTTCCTGAGGTCACCGGCCGTCTCATGACAGATTGCGTGCGGAGCCCTCGGAGAACAACGAGATGTATCAGCCGCGGTCCCCTAATATCCTCACGGTGTCGCTGTTCTGGACGCTCTTTGGCATCCCAATCTACAGCGCCCTGGCATTGCACTGGCTGTACCGGCGAGTCCAACGGAGCATCGTCTAGCACCGCTGGACGAGCCTGCGTGGGCCTGGTTGACAGTGCTGACCACCCCAAGGTGGCCGCAACAGGCGCATTCGCGCGCCACCGCAGCGCGCCAGTGCGCGAGCAGCCCAGCGAGTAAGAGCCGGGATCTCGCCGGCCCTAGATTCGCGGCAGCGCAGCCAAGGTAGTCTGACGCCGCTGCTGCTGCTCGCTCAGCGCCTGGTAGATCTTGAGGACTTTCGGGACATACTCAAGCGTTTCGACGAAGGGCGGAATCTGTCCCGAATTCCGCTCCACAGCGTCTTCGCCAGCATTGAAGGCGGCGAGCGCGAGACGCACGTTCTGGCGAAACCGATTGATCAGAAAGCCGAGGTAGAGAGCGCCGCCGCGGACGTTCTGCCGCGGATCGTAGCGATTGGACACGCCAAACCGCGTCGCCGTCGTAGGCATGAGTTGCATCAGGCCGACTGCGCCACGCTTCGAGACCGCACGGGAATTAAAACCGGATTCGACGAGGATTACGGCCCTGAGCAGGTTGGGCTCGACACCTGCGGATTTTGCCTCCGCCTCAATGATGGCGTCGTACTGTGCGGCCCGTGCCAGGAGCCCGGGGTCATAATGATCGCCACTGCGCGTCAATCCTTTGGGAGTCAGATCGAACAATTGGTACCGTCTGGAGTCCGGCTTATCCGTAAAATGCGCCACCCCGTCGGCATCGACGTATTTATAGATGGGGGGCGATGCGTTGCAGATCGCGGCCGTACACACGGCGATGGCAGCAATGGCATGTTTAAGTAACATGATGCGCGGCTTCCTCAACGCGAAGCCTACCCAGGATGACTGGCGCGGAGTTGGGATTGGGGTCACGGCTTGAGGCCGGCCCGCGCGTTGCTCGGGTATCCATGTCACGAAACGCTGCGGAAGTGCTCCAGCAGCCTCTGCGTTATTGTGCCGCGACGAGTACGGTCTGGCGGCAGTGCAGCGAGGTGACGGCCCGGCGGAACTCCGGGCGGCGGTCGGCGGCCAGAGGCGGAGCTTCGCGCAGCTGCGTTTGCCGGAGACTGCCTCCTCAGGGCATTCTCCCGCGAGCGGCACAGGATCAAGAGGGGCGGGTGGGGGAAGAGTCGCTTAAGCCGGCGAGTATGCCGACGGGAGCGGTGTTTCTGAGCTATGCCTCGCAGGACGCGGCGGCGGCTCAGCGCATCTGCGCGGCACTGCGCTCAGCGGGCGTCGAAGTGTGGTTCGACCAGAGCGAGTTGCGGGGCGGGGATGCCTGGGATCAGTCGATTCGCAGGCAGATCAAGAGCTGCGCCCTGTTCCTCCCGGTTGTCTCACGACATACACACGACAGAGCTGAGGGCTACTTCCGCCTCGAGTGGAAGCTGGCTGTCGATCGATCGCATTTGATCATGGCCAACAAGGCCTTCCTGCTGCCCGTGGTCGTCGACGATACCCGCGACGACGATGAGAACGTTCCCGACAGGTTCCGGGAAGTGCAGTGGACACGGCTGCCGGGAGGAGAGACGCCGCCGGCCTTTGTGCAGCGTGTGCAGCGTCTGTTGTCGGGCGAAACATCGACCACGACCCGGGCGGGAGCCGCATCAGGGGTTGTACCCACCGCGGGCTTCGCCCCGCCGCCGCACTCGGTTGCGGTGCTGGCGTTTGTGAACATGAGTGGCGAGAAGGAGCAGGAGTATTTTTCGGACGGCCTCACGGAGGAGCTGCTCAATTCCCTGGCCGAGATCAATGAGCTGCAGGTCGCCGCAAGTACCTCGGCGTTCTCCTTCAAGGGCAAGGACACCGACCTCGGCACGATCGGCCGCAACCTGAACGTCGGGGCCATCCTCGAAGGGAGCGTGCGCCGCTCGGGCAACACGATCCGCATCACCGCGCGGCTCATCAACGCGGTCACGGGGTTTCACCTGTGGTCGAAGACCTATGACCGGGATGTCGGGGATGTGCTGAAGCTTCAGACCGAGATCGCCGTGGCGGTCGCGAGCGCACTCAAAGTCACGCTGCTGGGGAATGAAGTCGCCAGGATCGAACTCGGCGGCACGCGCATCCCGGGTGCGTTCGATGCGTATTTGCGGGGCTCAAAGGCGGTCCGCTCGGGCCAGGGAACATCGAGCTACCTGAGCGCGATTGCCGGATACACGGAAGCAATTCGCCTCGATCCGAACTATGCGCTGGCGTTCGCAGGCCGATCACTCGCGCTTTCCAATTATGCCGGCGAGTTCGCCAATGGCACGGGCATTCGCGAGTTCTATGCCAAGGCGCAGGCCGATGCGCGCCAGGCGCTGCAGCTCGCTCCGCAACTCGCCGGAGGTCACTTGGCGCTGGCACGCTTCCTGGCTTCCGCTCCTCTCGACTATACCCACGCAAGCGAGGCGTACGAACGCGCCATGGCGCTCGCTCCGGGCGTCGCGGAGGTGTTAGCCAACAGCGGCCTGTTTGCGGTTTCTATTGGGCGCTTTGATGCGGGTTTGGCGGCTGTGCGCCACGCCGTCGCGCTCGACCCGCTCAATCCACAAAGCCATGAGGTGCTCGGCGAAGCACTGTTTTGGGCCCGCCGATACCAAGAGGCGGTTGCCGCTTTCGGAGAGGTCATCGGTCTTGAACCCGATTTCAAGCGGGCGTATGGGTTTCGCGGGGTCGCATATTACTGGCTTGGTGAGCTTCAGAATGCGCTCTCTTCATGTGCGACCAGGCCGGATCACTGGTCGAGCATGTGGTGTCTCGCACTGACGTACGAGAAGCTCGGACGCCATGCCGATGCGGAAGCCGAGCTGACAAAATTACAGGCCACGTTCGGAGACAACTCCGCGTATCAATGCGCCACGATCTACGCAGTGTGGGGCGACACGGCCAAGGCGCTCGAGTGGCTGGCCAGGGCCGTGCGACTGCCTGACGCCGGCGTGGTGCATGTGAAAACTGACGCGCTCATGGATCCGCTGCGCGGTGACCCGCGCTTCCAGGCGATCGAGCGGGAGCTAAGGTTTCCGCCGACGCACGCCGGGCACCGGGTCGCGTAGGACGACTACTGCCGCGTCATCCGCAGCTCGATCATCATCCGCTCCTGCCCCTTATCATCGATCAGGTAGTGGCGATGGAGGAGAAGGTGGCCGTCTTCCTCAAGATGTGCGCGTGCGACGGTCTTGCGCCCTGGCTTATCCGGATCGATGGACGTGGCCCAGAGAACGATGTTCCTGCCATCGAACGTGCCGTCGCTCTGGCGAATTGACATCGTCGTCTGACGCGAGTCGTACCAGACGGTGGTGAAGCGATTCGTTTTGGAATCGAAGCCGGAGATTCCGGTTCCGGTGCTATTCGTTCCATCCGGAAAAGAAGGTAAAATCCGACTGCAGAAACTTGCCGCCCTGGATCATGTACTGCTTACATGTTCCTTTTGTCACAATTGGCTTGCCATTCATCGGGAAGAAGGTCTTGACGACATCCCAGTCGCCAGCGAATTGGGCAAGCAACTTCTGACCGGCCCCCGGTGCGTTCGGCGGCTCGTACTGATTGTGAGTTTGCTGCGCGAGCGCCGCAGTGGTCATGAGAATAGCCGCAAAATGCCAACTCTTCATGATCGGTGGATCCTTGTTCCGTCTACTTTTGCGAATGGTGGGCGGTACTGGGCTCGAACCTGTGACCCCTGCCGTGTGAAACGGAAGCAGGGTGCTTACAGATCAACGATATGCGAGTGTAGTTCCCAATTGGACTTGGTATCACGTGATGTCATTTGATATCACGCAATGTCACGAGCGGACTGTCCCAGAGTTATCCCAGACGTTGAGACTGTCGAGCCTCTTAGACCTCGACCTATTGCCTACGCGCCGGTGTGCCGCTAAGAAACCTGGACAAGGGCTCCCAGTAGTGCACGCGCCATCCGTAAGCTAGCGACTTTCCCTGACTCGCTGGAAAGCCGCGCTGATCGAAGAGGATCCGGCATCCACCAGCTTCACTGCGTAGCTCGAATCGAACGACGGAATACTCGCCGGCATCCCACCCGCCGGCGCGCCATGCCTGAACCAGCCGTTTGGCCGGCACCAGCTCCAGGTTGCGCCCGGTGATGTAGCCACCGAAAAGGGTGAAGGCACCGCCGACGCGGCTGCTGATGGCGGTCACTTTGGCATTAGGAGCGGTGAGCAGATCGGCGGCGTCACTTAGACGCGTTATCGCCTCAAAATCGCGCGCGGAAGTAAGTGCGCCGTAGACGCGTGCACAAGTGGCGGAGATCACAATCTCCTGATGGATCGCCGGGGCATCTGCCGTCAGCCCACTGGACTGCTGTCCGTCGTCCGCAGTCACCGGCTGCGCGAGAAGTCCGAGAATGCCGCCGAGAACCGTGTGCGACGCCAGTCGACGCAAATGTGCGCGCGCAGGCACAGTCATACTGTCGCTCCCTTGTGTTATATTAAATAATCTTATTTAATATTGCTCATGCGGTCAAGTCCTGGTAGCTCACGGGTTGTCGAGGACCAGCTCGACGCGGTGTTCCAGGCCCTGAGTCACCGGGCTCGCCGCGCTCTGATGGCGCGATTGGCCAAGGGACCTGCCAAGATCACGAAGCTAGCCGAGCCGTTCGCCATGTCCCTGCCCGCTGTATCGCAGCACATTCGTGTACTCGAGCGCGCGGGTCTGGTCACTCGTCAGGTGGATGGTCGAGTCCACCAGTGCAACCTGCAGGCGCTACCCCTCAGGTCTGCGCAAGAGTGGCTGCAACATTACCGCTCGTTCTGGGAGCAGAGCCTCGACTCGATCGCGAGTTACGTTGAAAAGCTCTAACTCGTCGCTCTCGTTGGTCGTGCGTCGCAGGGTTGCGGCTACGCCTGAGCGCCTGTTTGAGGCATGGACCCGTGCGGAGGAAATACGGAAATGGTGGGGTCCTCAGAACGTGAAATGCATCGCCGCGGAGGTTGACCTGCGCGTCGGCGGTGTGTATCGGATCGCCAATCAGTTTCCGGACGGCACAATCCTGTGGATCAGTGGCGAGTTCCTGACCGTCGAGCGGCCGCATCGTCTCGAATACACTTGGCGAGTAGGATCCGCGGATGCTCCGCTCGAGCGCGTGACGGTTCAGTTCGTGTGCAGTGGTGCTTACACAGAGATCATCGTTACGCATGCCCACATTGCGGATGAGCCAAACCGTAGCCGCCACGAACAAGGTTGGCAGGGGTGCTTGGCGGGTCTCAAAGACTACCTGGATCGCGCGTCTAGCTCTTCGAGTCTTTAGGGAAATGTTCAGATCGACATCGGATCAACGATATGCGATCCATTGGCGAACATCGCCCGCACTTCGATCAGATTGCCCTCAACAGCCTCTCTCAGCTTTGCCCAACACGCCGCATCAGGCCATGACGGATCAGAGGGTCTCGCGCGCGGGATCGTCCGCGGTGCGCTTGCCTTTGCGGCCTTCGTGGGCGCGGACAGAAATGCGAAGCCACTGGACAGAAGTGGCAACGTGGCAACCGTATGTAGCAGGTGCCTTCTCTTCATCAGAAGCTCCAAAAATGATCACTGCTGCACGCCAGCGCATATCGGACGCCATTGTGCGTGCTTACGGGCTTCTCCGGCTAGGGTTCCAGCGTCTGGTTGTGGCCGGGAGCACCTGTTGGCGGAAGACGGGTGCTCCCGACCCCAAGCAGCCGGTCGGCAACTCACGTCGAGAGCCGCAATTTAGATCCTTGTGGCATGTGGGGCTCAGCGATAGATTGCCAAACTATGTCGTCATCCCGCCAAAGCGCGTTGCGTCCCGACAGCGCTAAGGCCTCGGTAGTAGGAGCTGCTACACACTGGCCGCCCAACAGTGAGAAAAAGCGCCACTCGCATATTCGACACCAACTCATGTATTCGGCGAGGGGGGTGATACGTGTCACAACTGATAGTGGTCGCTGGATCCTGCCTCCTTCGAAGGCCATTTGGATCACCGGCGGGACCCCTCATGCACTCCTGGTCAAGCGCCCCGTCGATCTCATCGTGTTGTGGGTGCGTCGCGATGCTCCAGGCACACCGGAATGGACGGGTTGCAACGTTGTAAATGTATCCCCTCTGGTTCGGGAGCTGATTTGCAAGTGTTGCTCTCAGCCTTGGGATTACTTGCCGAAGTCGCCGGCCGCACGCCTTGCGCAGGTTCTTCTCGAACAGCTAGAAGCCCTTGAGCAGGCGCCGTTAGAACTGCCGGAACCGAGCGACCACAGGGCAGCCCGGGTTGCTCAGATGGTCCGGGCGAATCCGGCTGACCGAAGGACGCTTGCTGAACTTGCTTCCGCGGCGGGCGCCAGCCATAGGACCATCGAGCGTCTTTTCGTTACCGAGACGGGCATGTCGTTCGGGAGATGGCGCGTCAGATACAAGATGCTGGTCGCGCTCGAACAACTGGCGCATGGAGAGAGCGTTGGCAATGCCGCGCACGCAGTAGGGTATGAGAACCCGTCCAGCTTCATAGTGACGTTCCGGGCGACCTTCGGCACGACCCCAAGCGCGTATTTTCAAGATAGCAGTGAAAGCAACGGCACTACCGGCTAGACCGTTGTCGCCGGGCGCCGCGTAGGGGTGGCAAACGCGGCTGCCACGGCGCATGCGGCGAAGGCTGCCCCGATAATGCTCACCGCGTTCCAGCCGCCGAACGCGTAGCCTCGCGTGCCCAAGAATGCGCCAAGACCGCCTGAGACAAAGGCGCCCGTCATGTACACCGTATTAAGACGGCCACGCGCCTCCGGTCGCAAGGCGTAGACACGGCTTTGGTTGGCGATCATCGCCAGACTCACTCCGATGTCGAGAACGAGCACGCCAACGCCGACACCGATCAAGGAGGTCCGGCCGAGGGTGGCTAAAACCGCGAAGGAGACCAGTACGATCGCGGTACCGCAGATGACCACCCGGCGCGGCCCATGGCGATCGGCGAGCCGTCCCGAGAGGGGCGCGACGATTGCACCCACGGCACCCACCACGCCGAACATCCCCGCGCTCGCCGGCCCCAGATTGAAGGGTGAGGCGGCAAGGTGTAAGGCCAGGGAGGACCAGAAGGCGTTGAAAGCGGCGAAGTTGCAACCTTGTGTCAGCGTCGCCCAACGCAGCACGGGCTCTTCGCGCACCAGGGTGATGATCGAGGCCAAGAGGTCCGGATAGCGGAGTGCGGCAGTCGGGCGCGTGCGAGGCAGTACGGCGGCTGAAAACGCCGCGAACACGAGGGAAACGCAAGCGGCAGCGGCAAAAACAGATCTCCATCCATAGCCGTGCGCAATCGCGCCGCTCGCCGTGCGAGCGAGCAGGACGCCGAGCATCAGCCCGGTCATCGCTCGGCCGATGACGCGTCCACGGGATTCGGGAGCGGCAAGCTCGGCCGCGAACGGAATCGCCTGCTGGGCCGTGGTGGCAAATACCCCGACGACAACACTGGCCACTGTTAGCACGGCCAGGCTCGGTGCCGTCGCTGCAACCGTCAGCGCCGCTGCGAGCGCGAGCTGCTGAGCGACGATGAGCGTCCGTCGGGGCCAGGTATCCCCGAGCGGTACCAACAGCAGAATCCCAAGGCCATAACCGAGCAACGTCGCAGTTGCCACGAAGGTCGGGGCCAAGGGCCCGAATGCGCTCTTGAGCAGGCCTAGGAGGGGCTGGTGATAGTAGACATTGGCTGCGCCGCCGCCCGCGATGACGGCGAGCATGAGCAGCACAGCGGATTGGACTTTGGGGGCGGCGCGCGAGGTCGCGGCGGTACGGGAGTCAGACATGGCTTCTTTACGTCTCTTACGAGGGAGACGTGAAGATAGGATGTCGGGCGCAAGTCTATTTATCGCTATAACGACGATTTATAGCGATATTGCGCCAATGACACAATTACTGATCCAGACCGTGAAGACGCGCGGGCACTGCGAATGTCCGGATGTGGCCCGGGAAGCGCCTCATTGGTCTCCCGATCCCTGACAATCAACTCGAAAACCGGAGAGGCGTCCGTAAAGGTCGCTTGTCGACCCTTCAGCGTCACTGAGAATGCTCCAAAGGAGTCAGTCGGAACCGCGAGAGCGGACGTTGGCTATTCCTCTGATTATTTGCCCAGATGCTTGTCGAAGAACTTCACGATGACGTCCCAGGCTTCGCGGGTTTCGGGCACTTCCGGATCGACCACTGGCTCCGCAAATATGCAGTGCGCTGCGCCTTCCCAGACATGTAGGTCCGCATCGACCCCCGCCTTTACCAATCGCGAGTGCGTGTAGACAGCGGACGACAGGCCAATATCGCGCGTGCCGCTAATCAGTAGAGTTGGCGGGAACGCCTTTAAGACTGACAGCGAATAGGCCGGCGACACCAAAGGATCCTTGACGTTTAGCTCGGGGATGTCGAAGTAAGGAACGAACTTCTTTGCATCCTCTGGAGTGGCTGTCGTCCCGCCCATCAGGACAGTACCAAAGTAGTTGCTATCGCCTACCGTCGGCACCAACGCGCCGGATCCAAAAATTCCGATGGCTCCGGGTCTCGGAAGGCCGTGCGTCTGAAACCACGCCACCGACTCAGCTGTCAGCATGCCGCCAGCTGAGCAACCGTAGACTCCAATGTTCTTAGGGGGATACGTCTTCAGCAATTCGCGATAGACGGTGGCCACGTCCTCGCTGGCAGCCGGAAATTTATGTTCCGGCCCTTCGCGATAGTCCACAGAGATCACCCTGATCGCACCCAGAGAAGCGATCGGGATCGACTCCATCTGTCCGCCCAACCCCGTGCCGATCCTGAAGCCGCCCCCATGGAGGTTGATCAGCACACGTCCCTTGTTCTTCGCGGCAATTCCTCCGATGGGCTCGATTACATCAGCTGGGACGCCAGCGATCCGCTCCGGCGTGATGTCTACTGCGAAGACAGTGCGCAACTTAATGACGGCAGGCCGCATCACGCAGTCGTCAAGGCTTTTCCGTCGGGCGTCGATGTCGTCCCGACCACCGGTGCCACACGGGGCCCCGAACCCATGAACAAGGTTCAAAAAATTCTTCTTTGCGCTCGCACTCGACAAAGACGAAAAAGGAACTGCTAGCGCAGCTGGGTGCACGGTGCCGTCGGCATCAACAGTTGATGCTTCCTGCGCAATCAATCCAGGAGTGCTCAGAACAGAAAGCAACGCGCCGACAACGACGAATGGTCTAAGCAAGCTAGTCATGGTGGATCGATCGCCTCGCAGCTCTATTGGCGTGAGGGCATTCCGGTGGGCTCTAGCATCCGCTTTTTATCCGCGGCCGCTGGCGTCGAGTGTTCGGCGGTACCAATCATCTCCTGGGCAAAGGCAAGGGCGCGACTCGGGTCGGACGGGACAAAGTTCATCAGCACGATGGCCGATATTCGCCGGGAGGGCACCCGCACTACGTAGCTGCGATACCCAGACCAGGATCCGCTGTGGAACAATTCCTCGCTGCCGTCCCAGGACGTAATGATCCAGCCAAACCCATAGGAAGTTGGTCGTTTCGGGACGACGGGATAATTCGCGTCAATCTCCTTGCCATCGTTCGTGCGACCGGGCGTAAATGCCATTTCCAGCGTCGCGCGCCGAACCAGACGCTCCGTATAAAGGGCTTGGTCCCACTTATACAGGTCGCGCGCGGAGCTGTAGATGCCGTCTTCTCCGTAAATCGAGTTCTCGGGAGAATAGCTAATATCCTGCCACTGGCCGTTGCGCTTCGCGTAGCCGATTGCGAGCCGTGGCACCCTTTGCTTGCGCTCGTCCACTACCAGCGTGTCGCGCATCCCCAGGGGGTCGAAAATGTTCTCCTTCAGAAATTCAGCGTAGCGCTCGCCGGTGACACGCTCGACGATTTGCGCGAGCACGACGTAGCCAGAATTGCTGTATTCAAACTTCTCGCCGGGGGTGAATCGCAGCTTCTGCTGGCGACTGAGGATTTGAAGGGCCTCAATAGCGGTGAACTCATGACCGGCGGGTGGGCCCTTGGAAGACTGAAAATAGGTGGTGGAATCTATTTTCCCCACCAGAAGCTCCTCGTAATCAGGTAGACCGGAGGTGTGGTTCAGAAGTTGGCGGATGGTAATCGTCCGGGCATAGTCAGGAAACTCCGGACAAAACTTGGCAAGGGAATCGTCAAGCCGCAACTTGCCTCGTTCCTCAAGCATCATAACGGCCATTGCCGTGAATTGTTTCGTGTTGGAAGCCAGCAAGAACTGCGTACTTGGTGTGATGGCTCTATGCGCTTCAAGATCCGCAAAGCCAAAGTCCTTTCGATACACGACACGCCCGTCGCGGATTAGAACGACCGCCATTCCGGGGCCGTCCCCCTGATTCCATTGCGCAAGTTGGGCGTCGAGGCGCTCGGTTAAGGTCTGTGCATTGCCGTTCACAAAGAACAGCGTCAGTGCGATGGGGAGTAAGGACTTCATGATTATCCACCGCTCGAGCAATTCCGCGATCCTAGATCGTCTCCGGTGAGCCGCCAACCTCAGCTTTCGGGAAAATGGGCCGATTGGGTGATTGGCAGTTTCTGGCCCGATTGCTGCCCTCCGTGCGCAGGGGACGCTTCTAGATACCGACGACCTTGAGGATGCGCTTAAGTGCAGCGAAATCGGAGGGGTTTCGCGTGTAGAGAGGCAATCCGTTGGCTGCGGCCGTGGAAGCAATGAGCAAGTCCGCGAGGCGAGCGCGGCTCGACTGTCCGGCGGCGCGCGCCGCGGCGAACATTCTTCCGTACACGCGGGCGCATTCCGCATCAAATGCTAACGGATCCCACGTTGAGGTCGCCCAGTGCAATCGATCCTGACGGCGAGCCCGTTCATCCTTACTTTCGGTCGCGTGGGGGCCGGCAGCGAGCTCTGCCAGGGTCACGGCAGAAATTGCCGACTCATCGGGCAGCAACGCGGGGTCGATCTTGTCGTGATCGATTAGCACCGACGTGTCGAGAACGCCTCGGGTGGGCTCAGGCATCGATATGCGGGTTGATTACAGCATCGAGATCGGCGCGAAAGCGCGCGGCATCGATCCGAGGTGCGCGATTTGCCGCATCGGCGATCGCGGCTCGAGGCACAAACCGGTGTCGTCGAATTGGTCGTAGCTCTCCGACGGGTGTGCCGTTGCGCGTGACGACGACGGTTCGTCCGGCCTGCACCTCGCGAAGCACTGCGGCCGATTGATTACGAAGCTCGCGTTGGGTAATGGTTCGATTCTTCATCGCGCACACCGTAGCATCTGTAGCACATTGTAGCAAACGATCGACCTCAAGTGGAGGCGGTTCTACTGGTAACCTCTTGATTTGGTGGGCGGTACAGGATTCGGACCTGTGCCCCCTGCCGTGTGAAACGGGGGTACGGAGCTTACGGATCAACGATATGCGAGGCGTGGGGTAATCGCAACAGTCACTTAGCATCACGTGATGTCATTTGGTGTCACGCAGTGTCACGAGCGGACTGTCCCAAAATTGTCCCAGCGTGTCCCGTGCCATCCAGCACCGGGACGCAGGCCAGTTAGGTTGGTCATCGGCCCAGGACCGTATCGATACCCGCGAGGATGAGCTGGAACCGCCGCGGCGGAAGCTTACGCACGCGCTCAGTGAGTTGTTGCTTATCGAGGGCCACGATGAGAGAGACGTTTGCGACCGAGTCTCGCGGCAAACCTGTTT
>JASHTN010000012.1 GCA_030040525.1 Gammaproteobacteria bacterium
TACGGGTGAAGCGCGGATCGCGCCACTCGAGGATACCGAGCTCCGGCAGCAGCAGCAGGCTCGCATCGATGACCTCGTCATCGAAGCTCGCTGACAGCGTGCCGCGCGCCTCGTTCCACGCCCGCCCCAGGACCTTGTCGCGCAGCGCATCGGCGCGCTCGCGCCAGTATTGCGTGCGCTGCGGGAGCTTCAGGCGCGTGCCGATGCGCGCCAGGCGGTCGCAGGCGGCCCAGCACATCGCCGCCGAGAACGTGTGGCGGCGCTCCTGGCCACGGAATTCCCAGATGCCGGCATCGGGCTCATCGAACAGCGGTACGGCGCGCTCGCCGAGTGCCTCGAGCCGGTGGTACTGCTCGATGTTGCCGGGATTCTCGAGGCGGTCATCGAAGAAGCTCTGCGTGGAGGCGAGGATCACGGATCCGTAGACATCGTTCTGCCGCTGCCGGTAGGCGAGGTTGCCGACCCGCACCGGCCCCATGCCTTCGACGCCGGCGAGCGTCTCGACGGTGCGCTCGTTCAGATCGCGCTCGCCGGTGATGCCGTACACCGGCTGCAGCGGCGCCGCTCCCTGGCGCGCCACGACGTCGTCGAGATAGCCGAGGAACGCCTCCATGGTCTCGGTGGCGCCCAGGCGGTTGAGCGCCTGTACGGTGAAGTAGGCATCGCGCAGCCAGCAGTAACGATAGTCCCAGTTGCGCCCGCTGCCGGCGGATTCCGGGATCGAGGTGGTGGGCGCCGCCAGCACCGAGCCGTTGTCGTCGTAGGTGCACAGCTGCAGCGTGATGGCGGCGCGGATGGTGGCCTCCTGCCATTCGAAGGGGACCGCGAGCCCGCGCACCCACTGCTGCCAGTAGCGGCTCGTGGACCTTAGCGTGTCGGCGGCGACGTCATGCGCCGGCAGGGCCAGGGTCTCGTCGTCGTGCAGCACCAGGTCGACGGGACGGACCAGCACGAACTGGCGTTCCTCGGCGAGATAGGAGATCGGCGCGTCGGTCGTCAGGCGCAGCGCGTGGGCCGCACCGACGAAGCGCACGTGATGGCTGCCGAGATGCAGATCGAGCCGCTTGGCTCCGTAGCTGCCGGCCGGCCGCACGCGAATCTGCACCGTCGGGCGGCCGCTGAGCGGCTCGATCCGCCGCAGCAGCATGGTGGGGCGATACAGGCGTCCGTGGCGCACGAACCGCGGGCACCAGGTGATGATGCGGATTGCATTGTCGTGTCCGTCGCGGGCGAGCGACTCGAGGATTGCGGTGTTGCGGTGGTAACTGAGCTCGCAACGCGTCTGTCCGATGAGTGTGATGTCGAACACGCCCGCGCTGTGCGCGCTCTTGCCCGGCTGCAGCAGGCCGCAGAAGATCGGATCGCCGTCCGGACGCGGCCAGCAGCACCAGGGTATGCCGCCGTCGGCGCGTACCAGCGCGGTGATCTGGCCGTTGCCGACCACGCCGACGTCGGCGAGCGTGGCCGAGGCTGCCTGCGCCGGGGCACTGGCCGGATGCGCTACCAAGCCTTACGCCCCTCGTCCGTCGAGCAGCGCGCGCAGCCAGGCGCGCACCTCGCCGACCGAATTCAGCTGCGTGCGCGCTGCGGTCGGGCGGGCGGCGTTGACTGCGACCGAGACGCCACCGGCAGCGTTCACCCACTCGAATGCCGGCTCATCCGTCAGATCGTCTCCGGCGCACAGCGGCCGCCGTCCCGCGAACGGCGCCTCCTGCATGAAGGCTGCAACGGCGCTCGCTTTGCTGACGCCGCTCGGCGTGAGCTCGACGACCATGTGGCCGCGCTGCACCGCCAGGCCGCTGCCGCGCACGCGCTCGGCGATCGCGATCACGGCATCGACGACGGCCGACTCGAGCTTGGGCACCCGCCGGTAGTGCAGCGCGAGCGCACAGCCCTTGTCCTCGAGCATCAGCCGCGGACGCGTTCGCACCCACTGCTGCAGCTGGCGGCGCGCCTCATCGAGCATGCGCCGGTCGGGCGGCTGGTGCGTGCTGAGCACGCCAGCGGCGTTGCGCCGCTCGAACCCATGCAGGCCCGCGGCCGGCAGTCGCAGCGGCGCGAACAGCGAGTCGAGCATGGCAATGCTGCGGCCGCTCACCAGTGCCAGTGCGCCGCCGCTGCGCAGCCGCAGCTTCTCGAGCAGCTCGCGCAGCTCGGCATCGACGCTGACTGCGTCCGGGCGGGTCGCGAACCTGACGAGTGTGCCGTCGAGGTCGAGGAAGAACGCGCAGTTCTCGACGCGCAACGCCGACGAGGGCCGCGCAGCCGCGGGGACCGGGCCCCCCACGTGCATCGCTGCATCCCTTGCCACACCGGCATTCTAACAAATGCAGGATGTGTCGGCACGGAGCGACGCTCGCGGCGGTGCGAAGCGGTCTGCGGCCGCGCAGCGCAAGTGCCGGCGCTCGGGCCGCCGCCCCTCAGAACGGATGGTACTGGTACAGCCAGGTCTCGGATGCGGTGCGCGCGCCGATCTTCAGGAACAGCCGCATGTCGACCGTCGCGGAGTCCGCGGCCGTGAAATCAAACTCGGCACGCCAGTGGCCGGGAATCCCGTCCGGGACCGCCTCGGTGAAAGCGCGCGCGAAAGTGCCGCGTGCGGCCCACAGCACCGGCTGCGGTGCGACGCCGTAGGGCACCTCCGCGAGCGGTCCGCCGAGGAACTCCACCGCGAATTTGCGCACGCCCGGCGGGCGCGGACGCCCCGGCTGTCCGCCGCGTCCGAGGCGCGTCGCGACGCAGCGCGCCAGCGGCGTCGGGTGCGGCTCGTCGGCGCTCCAGTAGAGACGATAGCGGAAGCGCAGGCTCGCCCCGGCGGTGGCCGGCGCCTTCGGCACCCACATCGCCACGACGTTGTCGTTGATCTCGTCGTCGGTGGGGATCTCGATCAGTTGCACCGCGCCCTCGCCCCAGTCGTCGAGCGGCTCCACCCACAGGCTCGGGCGGCGCTCGTAGTGCACGCCGTCGAGGTAATGATCGAAGACGCGGTCGCGCTGCAGCAGTCCGAAGCCGCGCGGCGCGCGGTCGGCGAACGCCGAGGCGGCGATGTCCTGCGGGTCGTTGAGGGGCCGCCAGATATGCTCGCCGCTGCCGGTCCACAGCGCCAGACCATCGGAGTCATGTACTTCGGGACGCCAGTCGATCGCGGTCGGTTTCGCGGTCTCCGAGAACCAGTACATCGAGGTGAGCGGTGCGATCCCGAGCCGGCCCACGTCGCGGCGCAGGAACAGCCGGGCCTCGACTTCCATCAGCACCGCTTTCTCCCGCTGCATGTCGACGCGGTAGGCGCCGCTGACGCTCGCTCCTTCGAGCAGCGCGTAGACGGTGACGGTATCTGCGCTGTCGGCAGGTGGCGCGAAATAAAAGCGCCTGAAGACGGGAAACTCCTCCGGCTGGCCGGCGAGCGCCACGTCGATGGCGATGCCGCGCGCCGACACGCCGTACTGGTACAGCTCGCCGATGGCGCGGAAATACGACGCGCCGAGAAAGGCCACCCAGTCGTTGGTGCGCCAGTCGAGCTTCTGCTGGTCGCCGAGGCGGCTTTCCTGGAAGCGAAAGCCGGCGAATCCGCCGTTGCGCGGCAGCTTCCGCGCCGGACTGTCGGGCGGCATGCGGAAGTAGTCCGGGTCGTAGAGGATCTCGCGCGCGGTCGTCGGGCTGCCGGCCGCGGCGAGCACGAACATGCGCACCGGCGTCGGAAAGAACCTGCCGACATGAAAGAACGTGACCGGGTAGGCGCCCGGGCCGTCGCGAAACAGCGCCTCATCGGTGTTGAACCTGATCCTGCCCCACGCATCGTAATCGATGCGCTCCAACACGCTCTGCGGCAGCGGCGGCGGTGGCTGGTAGGGGCGCGCGGCCCGTGCGCGCGCCTCGGCCGTGAGCCCATCGAAGGAGAATTCCGCGGGCGCACCGAGCTTCAGGCCCGCGGGGGCGGCGGCCCGGGTCGGCACTCCCAGCGCGGCGGCCGCGATCGACGCACCCGCGGCGCTGAGCACGAAGCGACGATCGACTTTCACGCGTGGCCCGCACGGCATTGCACGATGACGGCCGCGGATCATACCGTGCGGCGCCGGACGTGCTAAGTTTTCAAAGATGCCGGAGCGCAAGCCGCAGGAGCCGCACGCGCCGCGCGAGCCTGACTCGCGCCGCGGCGCCGTCATCGGACTGCTGGTGACGGCGGCACTGGTGATCCTCGGACTGATCCTCGTGAAGGTGCTGGGCGATGCCGGCAGGCTCCAGGACTGCGTCATGTCCGGGCGAAGCAACTGCGCGCCCATTGACACATCGAACCCGCGACAGTGAACGCGCGCTGAACGTGTGAGCGTGCGCGCCGTCGCCGCAAGGCGACGGCGCGCGGCTTGTCTGTCGGGCGGTGGTAGGCGGACTCCGACCCGTATCCAGGGTGGTCGGGAGATCCTGTGCCTGCGCGGACGGACCTATGCTCGGATCTCGTACCGATTCCGACCCACAGGAGGTTGCCATGAACCGACTATCCGTAGCGTTTGCACTCACGGTGCTGACGGCCGCAGGCGCGGTCGCTGCCCAGACTATGCAAAGCCAGACAGAGCCGCCGGCGGCAACGCAGCCCCCGGCCAGCGCGCCCTCGAGTCAGAATCCGAGCTCCACAGCTCCCGATCAGGATCAGGCGGCGCCTCAGGCTCAGGAGAGCCCCAACAGCGGAGCGAACAGTGCCAGCGGCACAACCGACAAGAAGACTCTGATGAAGGAGTGCGTCAAGCAGGAGCGGGCCAACAACTCGGGCATGTCCGCCAAGGACGCGAAGAAGGCCTGCAAGCAGCAGCTGAGCAGCTCCCCGCCGCAGAACTGATCGTCTCGCGCCGCGAAGGCTCGGGCCGTGGCGCGCGGCCGCAGCGCCGCGCGCCACGGCTGTGCCACGCCGATGCGCAGCGCGCACAGGCGCGGTGCAAAAGTGCCGCGGCTGAAGTCAGGGCTGCACCGGGCGAGCTCTCAAGGTCCTTGTTCCACGGGTCTTTCCCGGCCGGCTTCCGCTGGCGACATGTGGCACGGTGATTGCACCGTGTGGGACATGTCCCTGCCCAGGCTCCCGACGCTGGAAGAGCACGCGGCCGAGTGGATCTGGCAGCTCGATCCCGGCGCATTCACGGCCGCGGATCTGCGGGCATTCAACGCGTGGCTGCGACGCAACCCGCGCCACCGCCGGGCCGCGGAGGAATTCTTCGGCCTGTGGCTGGCGCTGGACGCCCTCGCGGCCAGGCCCGGGCGTACCGGACTGTCCGCCCCCGGGAGTGGTAGGAACGTCAGCTGAGCGGTTAGACTGCGGCCATGCCCGCAGCACCACCGGCACCTCGGCAGCCGAGGTGAGCTTCCTCTATATATGGCGTTGACCGGGACGGCACACTCCGCCCCTTCCACAGGGGACCAGCCGTGAATGCAGCAGCCGCCACGCACGCCACACCCGCGCGTGTGATCCTGATCTCGGCTGTCGCGGCGCTCGGCGGCTTTCTGTTCGGTTACGACACCGCGGTGATCAACGGCGCGGTCGATGCGGTGCGCGGTAACTTCGCGCTCGACGCGGCGCAGATCGGCATTGCGGTGTCGTGCGCACTGCTCGGCTCGGCGATCGGCGCCTGGTACGCGGGCTGGCTGGCTGATCGCTTTGGCCGGGTGCGTACCATGCAGGTCGCCGCCGTGCTGCTGGCGGTTAGTGCCCTCGGCGCGGGTCTCGCGCACAGTGTCTGGGCGCTCATTCCCTGGCGACTGATCGCCGGCATCGGTGTCGGCGTCGCCTCGGTCATCGCCCCCGCTTACATCGCGGAAGTTTCACCGGCGCACGTGCGCGGCAGGCTCGGCTCGCTGCAGCAGCTGGCGATCGTGCTGGGGATCTTCGTTGCCCTGGCCGCAGATGCCGTGCTGGCGGGAGCCGCAGGCAGCGCGGCGGCGCCGTTCTGGCTGGGACTTGCCGCGTGGCGCTGGATGTTCATAGTGGCGGCAATTCCCGCGGTGATCTACGGCACGCTGGTGCTCGCGGTGCCGGAATCCCCACGCTACCTCGTGGCGCGTGGCGAGTCGGGCCTGGCGGGGGACGTACTGCGCCAGGTGCTGGGAGTTTCGGACAACGACGAGTTGCACATCAAGCTGCGGGACATCGAGGCGAGCCTTCGCGCCGAACATCGTCCGCGGCTGCGCGATCTGCGCGGCCCGCGCGGCCTGCTGCCGGTGGTTTGGATCGGCATCGCACTGTCGGTATTCCAGCAGTTCGTCGGCATCAACGTGATCTTCTATTACTCGTCGACGCTGTGGCATTCGGTCGGGTTCAGCGAAGCGGACTCGTTCAAAATCACCGTCGCCACGTCAATCACCAATGTGTTGGTGACGCTCGTAGCCATTTCGCTGGTCGATCGAATCGGACGCAAGCCGCTGCTGGGGATCGGCTCGGCAGGCATGACGCTCACGCTCGGCGTAATGGCCTGGTGCTTCGCGCACGCCAGCGGCAGCGGTACGGCGGTCAGCCTGCCGTCGCCCTACGGGACGATCGCGCTGGTCGCCGCGAACGTCTACGTGGTGTTCTTCGGCGTGAGCTGGGGACCGGTGGTGTGGGTACTGCTCGGGGAGATGTTCCCGAACCGTATCCGGGCGATCGGGCTCGCGGTGGCGGCCGCGGCGCAATGGCTCGCCAACTTCCTGATCACCGCGACTTTCCCTTACCTCGCCGAGATCAGCCTGACGTTCGCCTACGGCCTGTACGCGCTTTTTGCAGCGCTGTCGCTGATCTTCGTGATCAGCGCAGCACGCGAGACGAAGGGCGTCGAGCTGGAGGCGATGACGAACTAGCCCCACACAGCGCAGGAAATACCCGCCTGATTGTCAAACGAAGTCTCGCTTGTCAAGGCGGCCTTCAGGGCATCTCGCTGCTCGCGGCGCTCCTGGCGGTGGCGCTGCTGGCGGGGACGCTGCTCGCGCACGCCGACCCGTCCATGTCGCCGCCAGCCCCGGGGTATCCGCAGCCGCCCGAGGTGCTGTTCAAGGACCTGTTCGTCGCGGTCCAGACCGCGGCCATCTACCCCGACGGCAAGACGTTTGCCGATGCGGTCCCGGACGCCGCGCCGGAGGTGATCCTCGGCGAATATCACGCCGCGTATCCCGACTCGTCCGCGGCGTTGCGTCGTTTCGTCGATGCGCATTTCTCGCTGCCGGCGGCGCCTGTGGCCGCCGCCGCAGTGCCTGGGCCAGCGCCGCAAGCCGCATCCCTCGAGGCGCACATCGATGGACTCTGGGACCTGCTGACGCGCGACACGCCCCGCGCGCCGCCCTATGGCTCGCTGCTGCCGCTGCCCAAACCCTACGTGGTGCCCGGCGGCCGCTTTCGCGAGATTTACTACTGGGACTCGTACTTCACCATGCTCGGCCTGGCCGAGAGCGGGCGGCGCGAGCTCGTTGCGGACATGGTCGAGGACTTCGCCCACCTGATCGACACCTACGGGCACGTGCCGAACGGCACGCGCAGCTACTACCTCAGCCGCTCGCAGCCGCCGTTCTTTTTCGAGATGGTCGCAGTGCTCGCGGGCGAGGGCGCGGACGGCGCGCAGTCGCGTTACCTGCCGGAGCTCAGGCGTGAGTATGCGTTCTGGATGGCGGGGGCCGAGCGGCTGCGGCCCGGCGCTGCACACCGGCGTGTGGTCGCGATGCCCGACGGCGCGATTCTCAATCGCTACTGGGACGATCGCGACAGTCCACGCGACGAGTCCTACGCCCAGGACGTGGCGCTGGCGCGCGCGGCGGCCAGGCCGCCGGCGCGGACCTACCGCGAGATCCGCGCGGCCGCCGAGAGCGGCTGGGACTTCAGCTCGCGCTGGTTCGCCGACGGGCACACGCTCGCCACCATCGATACCACCGAGATCATCCCGGTCGATCTGAACAGCCTGCTGTTCGGCCTCGAGAACGCGATTCGTGCGGCGTGCGAGCACGCGGCCGATGCGCGCTGCGCCGCGGAGTTCACGCGCCGTGCCGCGGCACGGCACGCGGCCATCGACCGCTATCTGTGGAGCGCACCGGCTCAGGCCTATCTCGATTACCGCTGGACCCGGCATGCGCCGGTGGCGCGTCTCTCGGCCGCCACGCTCTACCCGCTGTTCGTGGGCCTCGCCTCCCCGGCCCAGGCGAGCGCGGTCGCCGCCACTACCCGCCGACGGCTGCTGGTGCCCGGCGGGGTGGTGACGACGCCGGTGCGCACCGGGCAACAATGGGATGCGCCCAACGGCTGGGCGCCGCTGCAGTGGATCGCGATTGCGGGGCTGCGGCAATACCGGCAGGACACACTCGCCGGGGCCATCGCCTGCCGCTGGCTCGTCAACGTCGGGCAGGTCTATCGCGCCAGCGGCAAGCTCGTCGAGAAGTACGACGTGGTCACGACCGG
The DNA here is from genome assembly GCA_030040525.1 of Gammaproteobacteria bacterium. Classification (GTDB taxonomy): domain Bacteria; phylum Pseudomonadota; class Gammaproteobacteria; order Steroidobacterales; family Steroidobacteraceae; genus 13-2-20CM-66-19. Next base: position 8,399 of record JASHTN010000012.1, read on the forward strand.
CCGGGCGGGCCGCGGCGGCGAGTACCCGACACAGGATGGATTCGGCTGGACCAACGGCGTCACGCGCTCGCTGCTCGCGCTGTATCCGGAGTCGGGGCGCGCGGCTAGCTGCCGATAGCGACCCGCTGCGCGAGCCAACTGCGCCGGCGGCGCACCGCTCGCGCAGGCGCGCGCTAACGGCGCGCCTGGAATCTGCGCGCCTTCATGCGGTTGCCGCACACCTGCATCTGGCACCAGCGGCGCGTGTGGTTGCGGCTCGTGTCGAGGAACAGCCAGCGACAGTTGTCCGCGGCGCAGGCGCGCACCTGAGACAGCTGCTGCGAGAGCAGGAGCTGCTCTGCCGCCTGTGACAGCAGCCAGACGGGCAGCTCGGCGCGCAGGCCGAAGCGAGTCCGGTCCCAGTGCGCCCCGGAGCGCCGCTGCCCCTTGGCGGCGCCTGGCGCCCAGCGCAGCTCGCGGTGGCGGCTCGCCGCGTGGAAATGCCGTGCCAGAGCCCCGAGCACCGCCGGTGCGGGCGTGCGGCCGGCGGCGTGCGCGTAGAACACCGCGGCCAGCGCCTCGCGCAGCGCGCGTGCGCTACGCAGACCGCGCACCGCAGCCGCGGCAGAGGCGCCGTCGGCGAGGCGGCGCGCCTCACGTTGATCGAGCAGTCCGACCGCGCGCATGAAGCTGAGCAGTGCGCCGTAATCGGTCAACAGCTCGATCGGGCCGGCCGCGCGGAAGCGGTTGTCGAGCGAGTTGACGAAATCGAGAGCCGGGTGACCGGCGCACAGATTGAAGCGCGATTGCGGCTGCGTTTCGGCCATGAGTTCATAACCCTCTACAGAAAGTTTACAGGTTAGGAAGGGATTGTCTATCATAACCATCTATGGTCATTTCGAGGGTTATAAAATGCCTGCGGTCGGTGCGGCTGCGGCGTGCCGATCCGCGCATCCCGCTGGCATTCGCCGCGATCTACCTGCTGTGGGGTGCGACCTTCCTCGCGATACGGATCGCAGTGCTCGAGGCTCCGCCGCTGTTCACCGCCGGCGTCCGCTTCCTCACGGCCGGCGCGCTGCTGTACGCTGCGCTGCGGCTGCGCGGACAGCCGGCACCCGCGGCCGCCGAGTGGCGCAGCATCGCGCTCACCGCGCTGTGCATGTTCGTGGCGACCTATGGCGCGCTGTTCTGGGCCGAGCAGTACGTCGCCTCGGGCATCACCTCCGTGATCGAAGCGACCCTGCCGATCACCACGATCGTGATCGAGGTGCTCATCCTCAGGCAGCAGCCGTTCAGCTGGCGGATGCTGGGGGCAGTGGTGCTCGGATTCTGCGGGGTCGCGTGGCTGCTGAGCGGCACGGGACGGCAAGGCGTTGCGCTGCTGCCGTGCCTGGCGATTCTGGCGGGAGGCGTGGCCTGGTCGCTGGGGGCGGTGCTGACGCGCTCGATGCCGCGTCCCCGCTCCCTGCCGCTGACCGCCGGCGCACAGATGATGCTCGGCGGGGCGGTGCTGCTGGCCGCGTCGCTTGCCGCCGGCGAGCTGCGGCCGCTGCCGCATCTCACGCTGCACGCGGCGCTGGCACTCGCGTATCTGATCGTCGGCGGCTCGCTGCTGGGATTCACCGCCTACGCGTGGCTGCTCGCGCGCATGCCGGCCACGCGCGTTGCCAGCCACGCCTATGTGAACCCCGTGGTCGCCGTGGCGCTCGGCTATCTGGTGGCGGGGGAGCCGCTCACCGTGCGCATGCTGCTCGCCTCGGCGCTGGTGATCGTGAGCGTATTCCTGATCCTCTCGACGCCGGCGCCGCCGGCCGGCGCAAAAGCCGGGCTGGGCATCACGGAGCGGCACGCCGCGACCGGATCGTTTAGTGTGACACGCCCCTGGCCGCCCCGCGGAGAACCCAATGCCGCTCGTGACGCTCACCGTTCGCCGACCGAAGTCCGCCGCCTTCAAGAGCGCGGCGCTCGATGCAGTCCACAGCGCGCTGGTGTCATCCGGCGTGCCGGCGGCTGACCGCTTTCAGCGCGTCATCGAGCTCGACGAAGCGGACTTCCGCTTCGATCCTCAGTACCCGGATCTCGCGAGCCCGCGCAACGGCGAGTTCGTGCTCATCGAGATCCTCTGGTCCGTGGGACGCAGCGTGAAGGTGAAGAAAAAGCTGCTCACCGAGCTCCTCGCGGGCCTCGAGCGCTGCGGGCTCAATCCGGAGAATGTCATGGTGTGCTTCAAGGAAACCGCCTGGGAGAACTGGGCATTCGGCGGCGGGCGCCTGATCCACACGTGAGCGCCTTCGCATTCCCAGTCCCGCTTTTGTGACGCCGGTCGCGACCCGCCCGGAATCTGCGTAGTACGTCATTGACGCACCTGCGCCAGCGACGTATAACGCAGTGCAGCATTTCCTGACTCCATCTGGCGACAGCCGCCGCTGCCTGCTGAAGGCTCGAGCAGCAGCGAGGCAGCGGCCGGCCGATTCACCGGCCGAAGGTTACCCGGGAGGATCCGCGAGAACCCCATGAAGAAGAAATGCAGCATTTTCGAACAGCTGCTGGCGGGCGTGCAGCGCTCGCGCCAAGCTGCCTCTGGAACGCGTGCCGTCACGCCCGTGTTCCAGATCGATGCGGTGACGATCAAGAAACTGCGCGGCCGGACCAAGCTCAGCCAGTCGCAGTTTGCCGTGCTGCTCGGCGTCGAGCTCAGCACGCTGCGCAACTGGGAGCAGGGACGCCGCGAGCCCACGGGCCCCGCGAGAGCCCTGCTGCGTGCGATCCGCAACGACCCGGAGCGCGTCATCAGGGCGCTTGCCCGCCCTGCGTAGGCGCCGATCTCGAGTGCAGTGCCGCCGGCCGGAGTCAACGTGAGCGTCCCTGGTGTGAAGCGAAGCCTGACAGTGCTGGCGGCGTTCGCCGCCGGAGTGCTGTCGGTGGCGCCGTGGGCCGTGCGGGCTGCGGACGGATCGGACACGCCGCAGTTCGTCGACGTGCCGGCGGGGTACACGGTGCTCTACAAGCCGCTGGTGACCGATCTCGAGCGGCGCACGTTCCTGTTCTTCTGGAAGACGGCGAATCCCGAGAACGGCCTGATCCCGGACCGCTACCCGACGCCCTCGTTCGCCAGCATTGCGGCGGTGGGCTTCGGGCTCACCGCCTATCCGATCGGCGTCGCGCGCCACTACGTCACGCGCCGCGAGGCGCAGGAGCGCGTCCTCACCACGCTGCGCTTCCTGGTGCGCGAGCCGAACGAGCACGGCTTTTTCTACCACTTCATCGACATGCACAGCGGGGCGCGCGCCAATGACAGCGAGGTCTCGACGGTCGACACCTCACTGCTGCTCGCCGGGGTGCTCTTCTGCCAGAGCTACTTCGATACGCCCGACCCGGGCGACCTCGAGATCCGCGGGCTCGCCGACCGGATCTACCGGCGGGTCGACTGGACCTGGGCGCAGCCGCGAGCGCCGGCGATCGCGCTCGCCTGGACTCCCGAATATGGCTTCTCGACCGAGGACTGGCACGGCTACAACGAGGCGATGCTGGTGTATCTGCTCGCGCTCGGCTCGCCGACGCATCCGATCAGCCCGCAGGCGTGGAAGCTGTGGACCAGCACCTACAACGAGCACTGGGGCACGTTCTACCACGAGACCTACCTCGGCTTCGCCCCGCTGTTCGGTTATCAATATACGCACGTGTGGGCCGACTTCCGCGGCATTCAGGACGCCTACATGCGCGCGCACGGTCTCGACTACTTCCAGAACAGCCGCCGTGCCACCTACGCGCAGCGCGGCTACGCGATTGCCGATCCGATGGACTGGCGCGGCTACGGCAAGAACGTCTGGGGACTGAGTGCCTCCGACGGTCCGGGACCGGCGCAGGAGCGCTACCGCGGCAAGGAGCTCTCGTTCCTCAAATACGCCGCGCGCGGCGCCGCCGTCGACAGCACCGTCGACGACGGCACCATCGCCCCAACCGCCGCCATCAGCTCGCTGCCCTTCGCTCCGGAGATCGTGCTGCCGGCGCTGCTGGAGATGTACCATCGCTTCGGCGCGTCCATCTACTCGACTTACGGATTCAAGGACGCGTTCAACGAGAGCTTTCGCGCCAAGCCGACCGATCCGATCCGGCCCGGACATCCGGGCTGGGTGGACCCGGACTACGTGGCGATCGACCAGGGGCCGATCCTGGCTATGATCGAGAACTACCGGAGCGGTCTCGTCTGGCGGGTGATGCGCGGCAACCGGTACATCCGCCGCGGACTCGACCGGGCCGGATTCACGGGGGGCTGGCTCTCGCAGGTTCAGACACTCACGGTGGAACGAGGCCAGGTGGATGCGGATGAAGCTGCTGCGGTCGATCACGCTGCTGCCGGCGATGCTGGCACTGAGCCTCGCAGTCGCGCCGCCGTTGGCGGCTCAGACCCGTGAGACTCTCACACTAGATGCCCTGACACCGACCCGCCCGTTCCCGCACTTCTGGGAGCGGATGTTCGGGTCGGGACGCGCGATCCTCGCGCTGCGTGCGAGCTACCGCGACGACCTGCGCGCCGTGCGCGCCGTCACGGCGATGTCCTACGTGCGCTTTCACGCCATTCTCGACGACGACGTCGGCGTGTACAGCGAGAGCGGGACGGGCGAGCCCGTCTATAACTTCTCCTACGTCGACCAGGTGTACGACGGGCTGCTCGCGAACGGCGTGCGCCCCTTCGTCGAGCTGAGCTTCATGCCCCGGCAGCTGGCGGGCCGCGACATCCGGCAGGGCTTCTGGTACCGCCCCGTGGTCGCGCCGCCTAAGGATTACCGCAGCTGGGACGCGCTGATTGCGGCGCTCGCCCGTCATCTGATCGAGCGCTACGGCATCGACGAGGTCAGCCGCTGGTACTTCGAGGTGTGGAACGAGCCGAACCTGGATTTCTGGGCGGGCCGGCCGCGGCAATCGACCTATTGGCTACTGTACGATCACACGGCGCGCGCTCTGAAGTCGGTCGACGGCCGCCTGCGGGTCGGCGGCCCGGCAACGGCCCAGGCGGCATGGATTCCGGCGTTCATCCAGCACTGCCGCGCGGCTCACGTTCCGCTCGATTTCGTCTCGACGCACGTCTATGGCGATGACACCGCGAAGGACGTGTTTCACACCAGCGAGCACATTGCCCGCAACCGCATGGTGTGCCGCGCGGTGCAGAAAGTGCATGCCGAGATCCAGGCATCCCCGCTGCCGTCGCTGCCGCTCATCTGGTCTGAGTTCAACGCGAGCTGGAGCAACCATACCGAGATCACCGACGCACCCTACATGGGGCCATGGCTCGCCGAGACCGTGCGCCAGTGCGACGGGCTCACCCAGGACATGTCCTACTGGACGTTCTCGGACGTGTTCGAGGAGCAGGGCGTCGTGAAGACCCCCTTCTACGGCGGCTTCGGCCTGCTTGCCGCCGGCGGCATCCCCAAGCCCGCCTTCAACGCCTTCGCGCTGCTGCACCAGCTGGGTGAGCAGCGCTTCATCGCGGAACCCGAGGGTATGCAGGCGACGCGGCGCGCGGACGGCGCGCTGGTTCTCGCGCTCTGGAACTATGCGGACGTCGGCGCCACCTCGCCCGTGCGCCGGGTCACGCTCAATGTCATGCACAGCGATGCGCGGCAGGCGAGCATTCAGTCGCTCGATCGCGAGCATGGCAACGCGGGCGCGGCCTACGGGCGGATGGGATCACCGCGCTATCCGACGCAGGCCGAGCTCGCACAGCTGCGTGCGGCGGCCGCGCTGCCGCCCCCGGTCGTGCGGCCGCTCGATCAGGGCCGCCTCGATCTCGACATCCCCTCCGACGGTCTCGTCCTGGTGACCCTGGGCGCGTCGGCGCCGGCTGCCGGCGCGGTGCGAGCCGGGCACGAGGCGGGTCCGTGACGCGCGGATGCGCTGCCGCGTGCCTGCTGCCGGCGCTGGCGGCGACGGGGCTGCCGGGTTACGCGCCAGCGCAGGGCGCGGCTGCGGTCACGGCTGGCCATGCGCGCTTCGAGTTCCTGACGGCAACACTGCTGCGCCTCGAGTACTCCCCTGCGGGGAGCTTCGTCGATGCGCCGACCGCAGTCGTGCTGAAGCGCGACTGGCCTGCCGTGCGGGTGCAGTCGACGCAGCAGAATGGCTGGCTGGTCGCAACCAGCGGCTCGCTCACGGTGCGCTACCGCCTCGGGTCGGGCGAGTTCACCGCGGCCAACCTCGAGGTGAGCTGGAAGGATGCGGCCGGGGCCGCGGGCAGCTGGCGTCCCGGCGCCAGGGATCCCCTCAACCTCGGCGGGCTCACCTATTCGCTCGACAACATCAGCGCCGCCAATCTGCCGCCGGAGCCGCAGGGCAACGAGAGCCCCGTGAACGATGAGATTCCCGGACTCGACATG